>QHBR01000374.1 GCA_003244015.1 Hyphomicrobiales bacterium
TATGTGAGGTGTCGCGAGCAAATCGGGCGAGAGGCCAGCCCCACCGCCTGTGTGATCGATAGCGGGACGCGTGAAAAGCGGCGAAAAAGGGGGGCCTGCAGTGACCCCCACGGCGGAGCCTGTCCTTGGGCCGGTCGAAGACCGGACCCGAGGGATGCGGGCAAAAAAATCAACGGCAAGAAGCGGCACATTCTCGTCGATACTTTAGGCCTTTTGCTTCATGCCCTCGTGCATCCGGCGGATATTCAAGACCGCGACGGCGGCGTGTTGGTTTTGTCGACCTTGTTTGGCATGTGCCCATTTCTCGAAACACTCTTTGCCGATGGCGGCTACCAAGGGCAGGCTTTTCGAAAGGCGGCTGCCAAGGAGTTGCCACACCTCAAAATCGAAATTGTGAAGAGATCGGATCATGCCAAAGGCTGCGCGGTTTTACCGCGGCGCTGGGTCGTCGAACGCACCTTTGCCTGCTCTCCGTTAGCCACTCCATCAAACTTTGTTTGATGGAGCCTCTGGCTCACTTCGCTCAACCGCTGTCGGCGCCTGG
Organism: Hyphomicrobiales bacterium; assembly: GCA_003244015.1. Taxonomy (GTDB): domain Bacteria; phylum Pseudomonadota; class Alphaproteobacteria; order Rhizobiales; family Beijerinckiaceae; genus Methylocapsa. The sequence continues at coordinate 545 of QHBR01000374.1, forward strand.
CCAAGGATTTTGAAAATCTCACCCGCAATGCCCTGGCATTCTTGCGTCTCGCTTCGACCCGCCTCATGCTCAGAAAACTTTGTAATCAATAATCAACTTTCCGGACCGACTCTGACAAATTTTCGACGACATGCGAAATTCTCGAAATCGGCCCGGAAACGGCAATCCACTAGCATGAAAATGGCGATCGCTGGCGTGCGGATGGCGAAGGCGGGCGCCAGCCATTCGGACGGTGTTCAGGCTTTCAGATTGCCCAATCAGCCTGGCGACATCGCCGCCGCGCACCGAATGTTTCCACAACCTTTCTCCGCCGCTCAGTGACTGCGGCGTGATAAGCCAGGGCGAGCCAGACGATCCGAGCTGGCGCCGTCATCGGTCGAGCGAATCCCAATGCGCGCGCAGCCCGGCGATTGTTTCCTGCAGATACTCGAAGCCGCGCGGGACGATGAGCAGGAACATCTTGGCGTGGCCGAGCATCGCGGCAGCATGCGCGAACATTTCCGGTTGTTGCCCAATCTTGGCCCATGCCGACCCGCTTGCAGTCGCGCCATCCAACGCCGTTGGCACCGGACCGCGGCGGATCGAAATGTCCGTAGCCGTGGCCTGGGAAGGTCCGGGGATCGCGCCCGGCAACTCCAACTCGGAAGGGACGTGCAGACCACTGATGAGATAGCTCGGCATCGATACTCGCTTACACCTGATGCCGCTCGTTCATATCATGCGCGCAACCCGAATCGTAGCGGCGGGATTGCCGTTCGCATGCGGCGCGACAGCCGCAATCTTGTCCGCCAGCCCGGCCATCAGCCGAACCGCGCAAGTGGCGTCACGCTGCCAATGCCGGCGGCGTCCACGACAATGGTTCCGCCCGCTACCAGCCATGAATGAGCGGTCAGTTGGCCTTGCGCACTGAACTCCGCGCCCAGATCGAAGGACGAACCGCAGTCGCGCCGCGCCAGCATCGCCTTTGCCGCCATGCCTGCGGGAGGCACGCCGCGTTCCACGGCACATTGCGCGCCGCTGTTTTTACCGTCGTGCGCACCCCCAACAACAATGCCTCGTCGCAGGCGTCTGTCTCTGGCGCGCGCGAAAGCCCCGGCGCCATCAGACGAAAGGGAACCGTAAGGACGATCAGCCTGGCCAGAGCCAGCGCCAGGATCGGCCTCGCAGACCCAAAGGCGGCCGGCGCTGCTCATGCCGAGAAACGTCCAAAGTTTACGCCGCAGCGGCATGGGCAATGCCGTTGTCGACGAGTTCGTTGACGAACTTCAGCACCTCCGCTTCGCAGGTCTGCGCATCGACCTCGAACTCCTCGCACAGCCGCGCGCAGAGCCCGGTGATCGTCACGGGCAATCGGCGCAATCCCCTGAAATGGCCCTTCTCCTCGTCCTTCTCCGCTGGCCCGCGGCGCCCGAGGCCGTGGCGCCGCGGCTTACAGCCCCAGCGGCGATCGATTGGCCGATGTTTCTCGCCCTGGTGCGCCGCCACCGCGTCGTCTCCCTGGTGGCGGCAACGCTTGCCAAAGCCGAAAGGGCTGGTGTCGAACTGGGCACGGAAGGGGCGGCCGCGGCCGAGACTCTGCGGCGGGATGCGCGCGCTCTGACGCTGGGCGATGCCCGCCTCCGCGACCAGCCTCATCAGCTCCACCGCCTCGGCGATCTGGCTCAGCTTGCGCGCGAAGTCGCGGCGCTGAAACGCGAGCGGGATTGGCCGGCGTCGCGCATTTTCTACGGCGAGGTCCTTTCCTACCTGTTGCCCGACCGGGCGATGCGCCTGACAAGAGCCATCGCCGGTAGAAACCCAATCTGCAAACACTGATTGGCCGAATAATGTCAGCCGCAGCGCGCCGCCGGCTTGCCGCATCCGGCGGCCAAGAACTCGGCATGGCACCCGATGGACGCGAGAGTGACGGTTTTCGCCGCCGTCCCTTTCGTGACGCCATGGCCGATGTGCTGCCGGCGAAGGTGCGTTTGCGGCACCAGAAATATCAGCCATTTCCGGGCCACATCCTCGACCTGGCGGAAAGCAAGAACGAACTCCTCGCGCAAATCGATGCTTATGGGCAAAACGAATGCGTGCGCAGCATGATCTTGCGCATCTACACCGGCTGGTCGAGGCATTTCCGTCACCAGAACGCGTGCGCGAGGAAATGCTCCAGGGCAACCAACCCGCCCGCAGCCGTGTCGCTGATCATGGCGGCGCACATCCTGAAGGCGGCCTATCTCGAACAGCACGGCGAGCCCGCTCCACATTTAAGCCGGCGCGCCCGCCTCCGCCATGGTCACGATCACGCTTAGCTAGACCACGCCAAGCATTGCCGCCGTGAAGGGCATTGGTCATGCGCCCTGCGCAAAACCGGCAATGAGGCCAAAAACCGGGACGCTCTGCTCGCCGCAATCGCCAGAGACCGCGGCGCATCCGCCTAACCCGCGGGAATGTCGCGGGTTCTCCCACGCCGGGTAATAATACTCGTGAGACCCGGCCGCCTGGCTGACGACGTGATCGAGCCGATTAGCCCTTCGCTCTGACGCAGGGCTAACTTGGACACCGCCCGCAGCTGGAGGACACGGTCATGCTTTTGGTCTCTACCCATCCCTTACCGCGCACGGCCGGATGAACCCGTATTGGTCGGCAAGTTTGCGAGTTTCCGCCTTGTCTTGCCGGATGCCGATCCAGCGGCAACCGGTGACGGTAACGGGGCGGTCACCGTACATCACCCCGCTCATTCGATAATTGCGGCATCGTTTGCGGGGAAGCTAGATCAAGTCACTATCGAGGTAAGGTAGATCTGTCTCACGCCTCGTGGACGAGCTCGCCCAGCTCGGCGGCCTACGGGCCATCAAGGAGGCCATGACCATGCTTCGGGGCTATGGCCTTCGTTGTTGCCTGTTCTTGCAATCTCACGCGCAGCTCAAATCGCTCGATCCCTTAGACCACGAGGCCATCACCGAGAATTGCGGCGCCATCGTCACCTTCGGCCATACCAAGTTGGCGATGTCCCCGGCTCATTGCGGAACTTCTGGGCGATGTCTCCGCCGTGCCACTGTTTGGCATGACCTCCGAGCAAGTCGCGGTGCAGATCGACCGCTTTCTCACCAACAATCCCGGCCTGGAGGACCAGTTTGCAGAACTGTCACTTCCCAGCGTGCAGCGCCCGGCACCCGTCTCGGCCGCGGCGCCAGCGACGGCGATGAAGCCGCTGCCGTTCAAGGGAAGAGGCGCTGATCGGAAAGGTGTTCTCAGACATCTACTTCTTCTGAACTCTGGAGCTTCCCCTGCCGCAGTGCGCGGACCTTCATCATCACGAAGAAGACGGGAACCAAAATCAGCACGTTGATCGTGGATGTGATCATGCCCCCGACAATTGGCGCCGCGATGGGTTTCATCACGTCCGACCCCACGCCGGTCTCCCACAGGATCGGCACAAGGCTCGCCAGAACAGCCGCCACGGTCATCAATTTGGGCCGCAAGCGCTGAACGGCGCCTTCGATGGCGGCCTCCTCGATATCGGCGCGCTGCAGGGCGGACCCGGAGGCAAGCTTCAGGTCGAGCGCCTCGTGCAAATAAACGACCATCACGACGCCGGTCTCGACCGCGATTCCAAACAACGCGATGTAGCCAACCCAGACTGCAACGCTGAAGTTATAGCCAAGATACCACTGGAGAAGCAGGCCTCCCGTCATCGCGTACAGCGTTGGAAATATCAGAATCAGTGCCTCGGTCACGGAACGGAACACCATGTACAGCAGCAGAAAGATCGTAAAAAAGACAATCGGCAGCATGATCTTCAGCCGCTCCTTGGCGCGCAGCTCGAATTCATATTCGCCGGACCACTTCAGGCTGTAGCCGGCCGGCAGTTGGAGCTTCTCATGGAGGAGTTTGTCGGCCCGGGAGACAAAGCCGCCGTAGTCCCGGGTGTTCAGATCCAGGTACACGTAGCCGGTGAGCGCCGCATCTTCGTCCCGAATCATCGAAGGCCCCTTCGAAAACGAAATCTTGGCGAGCTCGCCAAGCGGCACCTGCGCGTTCGAAGGCGTCGCAATCACCACCCGCTCGAGCTTTTGAATGTCGTCCCGAAAATCGGGGGCATAGCGGATGGAGATAGGATAGCGTTCACGGCCCTCGATGTTCTCGGCGATGTTCTCCCCGCCGATTCCGGAGGTGATCGCCCGCTGCACATCGCCCACGGTCAGTCCATAACGCGCCGCTTCCGCCCGGTTCACTTCCACGTTGACGTAGAATCCTTGCGCAACGCGCTCGGCAAAGATTGATCTCATCTCCGGCATTGCACCGAGAACCTGTTGAACTCTCGCGCCCAGTGCCTCAATGCCATCCAGACTCGGGCCTTGAATCTTGATGCCAACCGGGGTCTTGATTCCTGTAAGCTCCATGTCGAGACGATTTTCGATCGGCATGGTCCATGTGTTGGTTAACCCAGGGAACTGGAGTTTGGCATCCATTTCCGAAATCAGCTTCTCGTGAGTCATCCCCGGGCGCCATTGGCTGCGGGGTTTGAGCTTCACCGTGGTGTCATACATGTCGAGGGGAGCATTATCGGTCGCGCTGTCAGAGCGGCCGATGGAGCCGAACACGGTTGCCACCTCGGGGAAGGAGCGAAGAATTTGGTCCTGCTGCTGCAACAGCTGCGTCGCCTGGCCAATCGAGATTCCGGGGAGCGCTGTCGGCATGTACAGGGAAGCGCCCTCAAATAGCGGCGGCATGAACTGACTCCCCAGCTTGAAGGCAAGAGGAAACGTCAAGGCCAGGAAGACGAGATTGAGCAACACAGTGATCTTTGGAAATCGCAGGCAGAGTCTCAAGACGGGCAGGTAGAGCGCCTGCGTGACCCGCGAAACCGGATTGCTCGATTCGGGGCGCAGCCGGCCGCGAATGAACAGAAGCATCAGAGACGGCACCAGGGTGATGGCAAGCAGCGACGAAAAGCCGACAGCCAGAGTTTTGGTCCAGGCCAGGGGCCGGAACATCCGTCCTTCTTGCGCTTCGAGCAAGAAGACGGGGAGGAACGAGACGACGATAATCAAGAGCGAGAAGAAGAGCGCCGGTCCGACCTGCTTCGCCGCATCCAGGAGGATTCGCCGTCTCTCGTCAAAAGAAATGCTGCGCGGACCTGATTTATCGCCGGTGCTCGGGTGCTGCGCTTCGGACAGGTGGCGGTAGCCGTTTTCCACCATCACGATCGCCGCGTCCACCAGAACCCCGATGGCCAGCGCCAGCCCGCCGAGAGACATGATGTTCGAGCTGACCTGCAGGTAGTACATCGGAATGAACGATGCGACCACGGCGATCGGCAGGGTCAAGATCGGAATGAGGGCCGAGCGGAAGTGAAAGAGGAAGACGATGATCACCAGGCTGACAATGATCGCTTCCTCGATCAGGTCGCGCACGAGGGTATCGATCGACGCCTCGATTAGGCTAGATCGATCGTAACCAGAGACGATCTCCACTCCCGGCGGTAGCGATCCGGAAATTTCGGCGAGTCTCTTCTTGACTCCGGAGATCACATTCAGAGCGTTCATTCCGTCGCGCATGACGACGATGCCCGCGACGGTCTCGCCCTCGCCGTTCCACTCCGCCACGCCGCGGCGGATATCCGGCCCGAACGCCACCGTTCCGAGGTCCCGGACCAGGACTGGCGTTCCATTCTTACTGGCGACGGCCACCATTTCCAGATCCGAGAGCGACCGCAGATAGCCCAAGCCCCGAACCATGTACTCGGCGCCTTGGAACTCAAGCAATCTCCCGCCAACCTCGTTTGTGCTGTCGCGGACCTTATCGATCACCGTCGAGAGGGGGATGTTATAGGCGCGGAGTTTGCCAGGATCCAACCGGAGCTGGTACTGCTTGACAAAACCGCCGATGGTCGCAACTTCCGCCACCCCCGGAACCGTCTTAAGCTGATAGCGGAGGAACCAATCCTGGAGGCCGCGCAAATCGGCAAGGCTGTTGCGCTGGTTGTGATCCACGATCAGGTACTCATACACCCAGCCAGCGCCGGTCGCGTCGGGACCGATCACCGGGTGGACCGCGGCGGGAAGGCGTCCCCCAATCTGCTGGAGATATTCCAGCACACGCGAACGCGCCCAGTAGAGATCCGTGCCGTCCTCGAAAACAACGAACACGTAGGAATCGCCGAACATGGTCTGGGCGCGCACGGCCTTCACCCTCGGCGCGGCAAGCAGGGCGGTCACGATTGGGTAGGTAACCTGATCCTCGATGATATTCGGCGGTTCATTCCACGTCGTATGAATGATCACCTGCACGTCGGAGATATCGGGCAGAGCATCCAGAGGAATCCGGCGCAGAGACCAGATGCCGGCCAGCACCAGGAGAAGCGTTCCGGTGAAGACGAGGAAGCGATTGCGAGCGCACAAATCTATCCAGCGGGTGATCATTTACATGCCTCCTTCCACGGTCACGGAGAATTGTTTCTGGGCGATGGTCTGACCAGCCTTGGCTGCCAGGACGGTGACTTGCCAAGTCCCGCCCGTCTGCACCTCGCCCGGTCCCTCGTAGATGCCGCCGCCTTTTTCGCTGAGCGTGGCTACGTTACGCATGGCCGCCATGCCCATCGCGGCCATGGCGGCCATGAAGAACGTTACGGTTACCTGAGCACCTGTGATTGCCGCCCCGTCGGCGCCGGTGAGCTTGACGCGGAAATTGTTGCTTCCGCTGCGCGGAGGCGACGGAGTTGAGGAGTATTCCAGCGTTACCTGCGGGGCATTCATGGCTGCCGCCGCGCCCGCGCCGGGAGGCGGAGGCGCAAATGCCCCCATCGCCGCCTGGAGCTGGCTCTCCGAATCGAGCAGAAAATTGGCCGAGGTGGCGACGCGCTCGCCGGCTTTGAGGCCCTTCAACACGATGAAATCATCCCCGGCCCGGGCGCCGGTCTCAATATCCCGGGGCTCGAAGTATCCGTCCCCATGGTCCACAAATGCGATCTGACGCGTGCCGGACCGATACATTCCGGAAGCTGGAATCACCAACTGGCGTCCCAAGGGCACGGCGAGGTGGACATTGGCGAACATTCCGAGCGAAAGCTTGATTTCCGGATTGGGAATCTCCAAGCGCACTTTGGCCGTGCGCGTTGCCATATCAACCTCCGGCCAAATGAAACTCACGCGAGCCGGGAAGGTCTGTCCGGGATAGGAGTCGACAGTGATCGATGCCGGATCTCCCACCTTCACCCGGCCAATATCGTTCTGGAAAACCTGAGCATGGACCCAGACGGTCGACAAGTCCGCCACCGAGTACAGCTTCATGCCCGGTTGCACATACATGTTCGGAAAGGCCTTCCTCTCGATGATGAAACCGGATGCCGGCGAGTCGATCTCGATCTCGCGCCGGATTTTCCCGCTCTTTTTCAGCCGGGCGATTTCCCGGTCCGGGATTTGCAGCCGCCTCAGTCGCTCGGCTGACGCATCGAGCAGCGACTGCCATCCGCCATGTTTCCCCGGACCGGTGCCTTGCGCCAAGAGCTCCTTGGCCACCAAATAGTCCTGCTCCGCCGTCACCAGCTCCGGGCTGTAGATGGTGAGCACCGGCTGGCCCTGCCGCACCACTTTGTACATTGCGTTGGCGTATACCTTCTGAATCCAGCCCGCGAAGCGGACTTCCACGTCGGCAAGCCGCGTTTCGTCCGCCTCGACGTTTCCTACGGTGCGGATTTCATCGTCGACAGGCCGAAACTCCACGACGCCAGTCTTTACCCCGATGCTCTGCATCCGTTGCGGACTAAGCGTGACCGGCGCCAAGGTCGGTTCGGATGCCGATTTTCCATTGCCCGCCGGGGCCTCATTTTGTCCCTCCGCTTGCGCGACCGAGTAAGAGAAACCATGGCGTTGCTGGCCGTCGAACGGGAGGCCGGTGGCCGCTACTGCCGCGAGAATGGCGGCCGCGCGCGCGCGCGCGCAGCTCACAGCTCACCCCCGATCAAACGTTCGATCCCGGCAAGCGCCGTCTGCTTGTCCAACTGCAGCTGGAGCAGCTTGAGTTCGAGGTCGCGGACCCGGCGCTGTGCATCGAGTGCGGCGGTGAGGTCGCCGCGCCCTTCGGTGTAGTCCGCGATGACCGACTTGAGGGCCGCCCGCGCCTCCGGGAGGGCTTTGCGGGCCACCAAAGCATCGGCTTGCCGTGCCGCCTTGAGCCGTTCGCGCGGCTCGGCGAGCGCGCTCTGGATATCGAGCAGCGCGGCGTCGTAACGTTGCTGGGCCGCGCCCAGCTGCGCGGCGGCTGCCGCTTGTTCCGATGCCTCTTTTCCCCAAGGCAGCGGGATATTGAGGCCGACCGTGGCCGCTGCCCCCGGCGGACGATTGTTGGTCTGGATCAATGGTCCGGCCCCGACCGTCAAATCGGGATACCAGGCTTTCTCCGCCAGGGTGCGGCGTGCTTGCGCCGCATTCACCTCCGCTCCGCTCGTGGCGAGCGCCGGGCTGCTACCGCGTGCACGTTCCACCAGGGAAGCGATGGCGAGATCCCGGGCGGGCACGGGCCGGAGTCGCAAGGGTTCGGCCAACGGAGCGCCGGCCGGACGCGCGATGAGCGCGTTGAGCATTTCCCGCGCGGCCGCGCGGTCGCCTTCGAGGCGGGCCGTTTCGACGCTTGCCGATGTCTCCTCGCTGAGCGCCCGGATCACCGCCGCCTGATCGCCCGTCCCAGCCGCATAACGCGCCTCGGCGGCGGCACGCAGGCCGCGCGCCTCTGCGATCACCTCCCGGTTCACGTCAAGGGCACGGCTCGCCACATAGTAGTGGGCGAAGGCGACCTTGATGCGTTCGTCGAGGGCATCGCGCGCCGCCTGTTCGCGCCCGCGCATTGCATCCAAATCAGCCAGCGCCGCCTCGCGCCGAAGGCTCCGCTTTCCCCACAGCGGGAACGCCTGCGTCACCATGATCGCGTGTCCGCTGAAGACATTCGGGTTGCGGTAAAACTGATAGCTGTCCGAGATCGTCGGATCATCGAGCGCGTCGGCGCCAGCAGCTTTGGACGCGGCGGCCGCTGTATCGAGCGCCGCCGCGCGCAGCGCTGGGTTGAGCTGGCGGCCAACCGCGAGCACGCTTTCCACCGTCGCGCCCAAGGGCGCGAGCCGTATTTGCGCGGCGGACTTAGCGGTGCCGGTCTTCTGCGGCTTCCCCGCTGCCTTGAAGTGCTCCTGCTGGGCCTCCCCCGAAGCGTGAACGGCCTTGTCGTCCGCCATAGCGAGCGGAAAAAAAACAAGTAAAGTCATGATGAAAATAATCACAGGCATAGCAAAGCTCCTTTTTCAGCTTGATAAAAACCAAGAGCGGAAAAAGGCTGCTATTCGCGGAAGCGTTGCGTGGTCAAAAGGACAGAGGGTTGAGTTAGGAAAAAAGTGGGCCGGTCAGGTGGCGGCCCACGTATGGCCTTCAGATTACGCGGCAGAAAGCCGTCATGCTGAATGGTATCAACCCAAGCCAGCGGGAATACATCGCTGGAGAAAACGGGTTTTTTCAGACTGGCATGGCCATCGACTTTTTGAAGATCAGCGTGAGCGCAATCCTTGAAGAAAGTGGGACCATCGCCGTTTAGAGCTTTTTTGCCGGCTGCCCCCGTACCTATACCGGGACAGTCTTTCATATTCAATGGCATCTGACTCATCGAAGCCTGAGCCTTGCTAGCCATAAAAGGCCCGCACGCCAGTCCCGGCAGCAGCATGACAAACATTAAAAAGCTGAGCAAAAACCTCTTCATCATAACATTATAGACCAACCGGATAAAAAACCCCATGATCTTGTTTGCCGTTCTGATCCCCTTCACCTGACCCCTTGCCCCGCCAAATCACGCGGGCACCCTGTCTTGACGACCGCTAACAAGCCACACTCATTGCTCAAACGTTGGTGCCTTTCCGCGCTGAGCGCGATTAGCCGCAAGCTCTTCATCTCACGGGCCAAGCATTATCGGCGAGACGGGCTCGATCCAGTCAAGGACGCGAGCCTTTTTTAGAAGTCCGGTATACCGGACTTGCCTGAACGCTCGTGCCGGCGAAGCCGGTGCCGTAGCCCGTTGCTTGCGAAGAGCGTTCATCCGAACGCGCTATGGCATCCTTGGCAAGGTCGACCCGCTCGCCAAACTCGCCGCCAAGAGATGAATGGCAAGTTGCGATTTCCCGCGCCGGTCGGACGAGTCAAGGCCGCAAGCCGCGCAAGCGGGAGCGCGCAAGCGCTCGCCTTGACGCGGCCGGCCCGGACAACACTTTCATCAAGAGATCCCCTTGACTCACAAGACAGTCGCTGAGTTCTTGCCGAAGGACGAGGGGGCGCGCAAAACCTCGTACCGGGTCTGGCCCGCTGCTAAAAACACTTAGCCGCAACACGCTTTTTTATGGCGACAATCTCGCCATTCTGCGCGAGCACGTCGAAGACGAGAGCGTCGATCTCGTCTATCTCGATCCGCCCTTTAATTCCAACGCCACTTATAATGTCCTCTTCAAGGCGCCGGATGGGCACCAGAGCCAGGCGTAGATCGAGGTTTTTGACGATACGTGGCATTGGAACGAGCCGGCCGAGCGCGCCTTCGACGAGGTGATGCAATCCGGCAATTCGGACGCGGCGGAAATGCTGCGCGCCATGCGGTCGTTTTTGAAGGAAAACGACATGATGGCCTATCTCACGACGATGGCCGTGCGGCTTTTGGAGCTGCATCGCGTGCTGACGCCGACGGGCTCGCTCTATCTGCACTGCGATCCGACCGCGAGCCATTACCTCAAGATTCTGCTCGACGCGGTGTTTGGCAAGGAGAATTTCTCCAGCGAAATCGTTTGGCGACGCACAGGATCGCATAACAAAGCCAAGCGTTGGGGTCCGATTCATGACGTGATTTTGTTCTATACAAAATCGGACAAGTTCCAATGGAATCATCCGCGTCGTCCCTACATGCTCGGGCATGTGAAGGAGAATTTCGTCGAAGACGGCAAGGGCGGCTATCGGACTGATTATTACGGCAATGTGCTCACCGGATCAGGAACACGAAATGGCGAATCCGGCCAAGTCTGGAAAGGCTTCGACCCGACAGCCAAGGGACGACATTGGGCTATTCCGGGCGCAATTTGGGAACAAGTCGGCGTCGACCCGAAGGGATTGACCCAATATCAAAGGCTCGATTTGCTTCACGAAAGAGACTTCGTCAAAATTTGAACCTGGCGCAGCTTGGCCCATTTATGAGCGCGCCATTTTTCCTACGGATGGTCCCGCAGCCCCTGATATTTGGGCGTTTCAGCCATACACCGAAGGCACGGTCTTCGGCACAAACGCGGGCATAGACGCAGACGTGCGCTGGCTCAGCCCGCGTGACGCGGAACGCCTCCGCTATCCCACCCAAAAACCCCTCGCGCTGCTCGAACGGATCATCTCCGCTTCCTCCAACGAAGGTGATCTCATCCTTGACCCTTTCTGCGGCTGCGGCACCACGGTCCATGCCGCGCAAAAATTGAACCGCCGTTGGATCGGTATCGACGTCACCCATCTCGCCATTCATCTCATCCAGCGGCGCCTGAAAGGCGCCTTTCCCAAAATTTCGTTCGAGATTCTGGGCGTGCCAAAAGACCTCGACGGCGCCCGCGCGCTCGCCCTCCAAGACAAATACGAGTTCCAGAAATGGGCGCTCGCGATGATCGACGCACAGCCTTTCAAGGGGGGCAAGAAAGGCGGCGACGGCGGCGTTGACGGCTTTCTATATAAAGCCCGACGGCAAGAAGACCGAAAAAGTCATCGTCTCGGTCAAGGGCGGCCAAAGCCTCAATCCGGCGATGGTCAAGGATCTCATCGTCACTGTTGATCAGGAAGGCGCCAAGATGGGGGTATTCTTAACGCTCGAACCGCCGACAAAAGGCATGGTCACGCAGGCAGCGTCCGCGGGCTTCTACAAGACGGACTACGGGCAATTCCCAAAGATTCAGATCGTCACGGTCGAGGAGCTTTTCGGTCCAAGCAATCCGCTGCATCTTCCCTGGCAGGACACTTCGGTCTTTAAAAAGGCCAAGCGCGAGCCAACTGAAACCCAATCGAAACTGGATCTTTGACCATGACCAAACACGTCGCCGTGCTGATGGGCGGCCTATCGGTGGAGCGCGAGGTTTCGCTGCGCTCGGGCGAGGCCTGCGCGAAAGCGATCGAAGCCGAAGGTTTTAAAGTCACTCGCGTCGATGTCGACCGCAACATCGCCGGAACGCTGGCGAACCTCCTCCCAGACGTCGCCTTCAATGCCCTGCATGGCCGCTTCGGCGAGGACGGAATCATCCAAGGTATTTTGGAAATGCTGCGCATTCCCTATACCCATTCGGGTGTTCTGGCCTCCGCGCTCGCCATGCGAAAAGATCGCGCCAAGGATTTTTTTCGCGCCGCCGGGATTCCGGTTGCCGAAGGGATCACCACCGATCGCTTCACGGCGGCCAAAAACCATGTTTTGCCGCCCCCTTATGTCATAAAGCCCGTCGATGAAGGATCTTCCGTAGGTGTCCTGATCGTCCGGGAGGGTGCAAACCGTCCCCCGCAAGAATTAACCAAGAAAGATTGGCCGCACGGAGACCAGGTATTGGTCGAACGCTACGTCGCCGGACGCGAGCTCACCTCCGCCGTCATCGGCGAAAAAGCCTATGATGTCATAGAGATACGCGCTGCGGACGGGGGCTGGTACGACTACAACGCAAAATACGCGAAAGGCGGCTCCATCCACGTCCTTCCGGCGAAACTTAAAGGAAATATTTACCAAATTGTTCAAGAATTGACGCTCAAGGCGCATAGGACGCTCGGTTGTCGCGGCGTGAGCCGGACAGATTTCCGCTACGACGATTCTCCCGGCGGGACGGGGGAAGTCGTGGTTTTGGAAGTCAACACCCAGCCTGGGATGACCGAGACTTCGCTTGTGCCGGAACTCGCTGGCCATGCCGGCCTCAAATTCGGTGAGCTTGTTCGATGGATGGTCGAGGACGCCTCCTGCGATCGTTGAGAGCGGTGACCATTGGCTTCGCCCCGGCGGCGTTGGCCTGTGCCGGCGCCGCGCCTCTTCCCGAACCCTTTTCCCCGCGGCAAATCATGCCGCCCGCGCGCCAGCCGAGGCCGGGCTTCCGGCACAAAATCCTCGCGAAGCTCGCCGGGCCGGGCACGGGCGCGTGCTTTTCCGTGGCGCTGATAGCGGCCGCCGGCGCCTACGGCGCCGCGAAAGGCGGCCACTACGCCACATTCGTGGCCGCGGAAGGCGAACCAGCCGACGTCCTTGCCAAGGCGCTGGGTTTCTCCATCAAGGCCGTGACCATCGCGGGCGAGCGCGAACTCAAGGAGCAAGACATCCTCGCTATCGCCGGGATAGGTCCGCGCAATTCGCTTCTGTTTCTCGATGTGGCGAACATAAGGGAGAGGCTGAACCAGCTTCCGATCGTCAAGGAAGCGGCGGTCACCAAGCTCTACCCGGACCGGCTCCTGATCGAGATCGAGGAGCGCCAGCCTTTCGCCCTGTGGCAATGCGACGGGCAAGTGCAAATCGTGGCCGCCGACGGTGTTCCCCTCGCCGCCATGCGCGACCGGCGCTTCATTCATCTGCCGCTCGTCGTGGGCGCGGGGGCGAACCAGAAACTCGACCAATATTTGGCGCTTCTCGAATCGGCGGGAGATTTGCGCGAACGGATTGTCGCGGGCGTGCTCGTCGCGGGACGCCGTTGGACGTTGAAAACGGCAAGTGGCATAGACGTTCTCTTGCCGGAACTGGAGCCCGAGGCGGCGCTGGCAAGGCTCGTCGACCTTCAGCGCACTTCGCATGTGCTCGACAAGGACATCCTTTCGCTCGACCTTCGTCAATCCGGCCGGGTTGTCGCGCGTCTCGCCGAGGCGGCGGCGGCAGAGCGCGCCGCGATGCTCACGAGTAAGACCAAGGCGAAAGGCGGCCGGACATGAATTCGAAGGTATTGCCGCCGCGCTTGCCGTCCTTGCCGGCCCGCAAAAGCGCGGTCCTTTCCGTGCTCGACATCGGAACGTCGAAAATCGTCTGTCTTGTCGCGCGGCTGAACCCAAGCGATCCTTCCGAGCCGCTGCGCGGGCGCACCCATCGTTGCCGCATTCTTGGCATCGGACATAAACGCTCGCGCGGGATCAAGGGCGGCGCCGTCGTCGATATGGACGCGGCGGAAGGCGCCATCCGTTTCGCGGTCGATGCGGCGGAGCGCATGGCTGGGGTGCAGGTCGAAAGCGTGATCGCGAACGCGACCGGCGGCAGACTTTCCTCGCGGCTCTACGATGCCAAGGTCGCGATCGCCGGACGGGCCGTTACGCAAGCCGATGTCCACCGCGTGCTGGAGGCTTGCACAATGCGCGGCGGACAAGAGGGCAGGGCGGTGCTGCACGCCCTGCCAATCGGATTTGCGTTGGGCGAAACGCGTCACATTCAAGATCCGAGGGGGATGGTCGGCGACGAGCTCGGCGCGGATATGCACGTGCTGAGCTGCGACGCCGCTGCCGCGCGCAACCTGATGCTCGCGGTCGAACGCTGCCATCTGACGGTCGACGCGATGGTCGCCACGCCTTACGCGGCGGGTCTTGCGGCCTTGACCGGCGATGAAGCCGAACTCGGCGCCGCCTTGATCGACATGGGCGCGGGGACAACCTCCGTGAGCGTCTTTTCCGGCGGCCATCTGACCCATGTCGACGCGTTCGCCGTCGGCGGCCATCATGTCACGATGGATGTCGCGCGCGGCCTCGGGATCACGCTCGCCGATGCCGAACGGTTGAAGACGCTTTATGGCGGCTGCCTCGCTTCGGTTTCCGATGAAACCGAGACGATCGCGGTGGTTCAGGCAGGCGAGGAAGGCGAGCGTCCGGCGCATTTGCCGAAGGCGCTGCTCATCTCCATCATCAAGCCTCGGGTGGAGGAAATCCTCGAGCTCGTGCGCGATCGGCTCAAGAACGCCGGGCTTCCCGCGCATGCGGGGCGAAGACTCGTTCTCACGGGTGGTGCCTGCCAACTCACCGGCATGCAGGCGGCGGTGAAGCGCATCTTCTCCGGGCAGGTGCGGATAGGCCGGCCGCTCGGCATAAAGGGACTGCCCGAATCCGCGAAGAGCCCGGCTTTTGCCGCGGCTGTCGGGCTTTTGATCTATCCGCAAGTGAGCGGCATCGAGCATTTCCGCCCTTCGCGGCGCGGCGCGGCTCCGGAGTCGCAAGCGAATGGATACATCGGGCGGGTCGGGCGATGGCTCAAGAATAGTTTTTAGCGGTGCGCACGGCGAGAGTAAGCGCGGCGATTCATTCGAGTTTGCCGCGAACAACGTGACTGAAACCCGAGCGTCCTTGACCGGCGCTCCAACGTCGAGAGGCCAGACGATGACGATCAATCTTAAAGCTCCCGAGCTCCGGGAACTCAAACCACATATCATGGTCGCCGGCATCGGCGGCGCGGGCGGCAATGCCGTAAACAATATGATTGTCTCGGGCCTGATCGGGGTCGAGTTCATCGTCGCCAATACCGACGCGCAAGCGCTTACCTCGTCGAAGGCCGAGAGGATTATCCAAATGGGCCTTCAGGTCACCGAAGGTCTCGGCGCCGGATCGCAGCCCGAGGTCGGCCGGGCCGCGGCGGAAGAAGCGATCGAGGAAATCCGCGATCACCTTTCGGGGGCGCATATGGTCTTTGTCACCGCCGGCATGGGCGGCGGAACCGGCACCGGTGCCGCGCCGGTCATCGCGCGCGCCGCGAGGGATATGGGCATCCTGACCGTCGGCGTCGTCACCAAGCCCTTCCAGTTCGAGGGCGCACGGCGCATGCGCGTGGCCGAGGCCGGTATCGACGAGCTGCAGAAATCGGTCGATACGCTGATTATCATTCCCAATCAGAATCTATTTCGCATAGCCAACGAGAAAACCACTTTCGCCGATGCGTTCGCGATGGCCGATCAGGTGCTCTATTCCGGTGTTGCGTGCATCACCGATCTGATGGTCAAGGAAGGCTTAATCAATCTCGATTTCGCCGACGTTCGCGCCATCATGCGCGAGATGGGCAAGGCCATGATGGGGACCGGCGAGGCTTCGGGCGAAAAGCGGGCGATCCTCGCCGCCGAGGCAGCGATCGCCAATCCGCTTCTCGACGAGGTTTCGATGAAGGGGTCGCGCGGCCTGCTCATTTCGATCACCGGCGGCAGCGATCTCACCCTTTACGAAGTCGACGAGGCCGCGGGCCGGATTCGCCAAGAGGTCGATGAGGACGCCAATATCATCCTTGGCGCGACCTTCGATCAAAGCCTCGACGGGGTTGTCCGCGTCTCGGTCGTCGCGACGGGAATCGACCATGTCTCCCGCGTCTATGAACCCACCGCCGCGGAGACGCGCATTGCCGAAGTCACCAACCGCCTAAGGGCGCAGACGGCGGCGCGCCCGATTGACACGGTGCAACCGCGTTATCCTGGCGCCCAGCCGGAGATCCATGCGCCGGCGGAGTACGCGCCGCGTTATGAAGACCGGGTTTTGCAGGCTCCCGCGGCGCTAGGCGCTGGCGCTCAGCAAGGGGTCCGTGTCCAGGAAGTCGCCCCGCAATCGCGTCATTATGTCGAACAGACACAACAAGGCATCCGGCCAAGCGAGCATTTCGACGCCGGTCCTTTCGTTCCAGGGCCGCCCGATTCGCCTTATGTCCGGCCGCAGAGGATGCCGCAAATAGACGATTTGCCTCTCCCGGCGCAAAACCAGATCCGCGCGCGTCGAGGCGAACGCGGGGCGGAGCCGCATCCCGAAGCCAAGCGCCGTTCGCTCCTCGAAAGGCTTGCCTCGTTTGGCATCAGCCGCCAGGAAGAAGCGGCGACGGGTTCTGGCCCGCGCGACAGGCAAGCGCCCGCGCGGCAGCCCGCGCAAGGGCAGATTCAGCCGCAGCAGCAGCCGGGTCTGGTCCATGCCGAGTACGGCAAACGTGCCCAGCATCCGCCAGCCCCGCAAAGAGCTCCGCACCCGGCGGTGGACGCGCATGGCCGCGGCGCCTATCAAACCCGCGCAATCGAAGAGGACCAGCTCGAGATTCCCGCTTTTCTGCGGCGCCAATCGAGCTCATGAAGTCATTCGATCAAAAAGGAATCGCCGCTTGACATCCAACAGCTGGAGCAGGTCCATCGAAAAAGCCTGGCAACTTTTTCGGGACCTGCTTTAAATGCCCCCCACGCCGTTTCTGGCCTCGACGCCCATAGCGGTTCCAGCACCCGCATGGCAACGGGCGCGCGCAGGACGTCATCGCGTCATTCGATCGCGATCCTGATCGTTGCCGCCATGCCGGGCTCGAGCAAAAGATCCGGATTGGGCACACTGATGACGACGTCGTAGGTCGCGGCGCGCTCATCGCTTTGCGGCGACGGCCGAACTTGCGTCACCGTGCCAGCGAAAGTACGGTTCGGAAAAGCCTCGACGGTGAACGTAACTTTGTCACCGGGTTTGACATCGCCGATGTCCTTTGCGCTGATTATGGCGTCGATGTGCGTTAGAGTAAGATCTGCGGCGATGACAAAGAGAGGCGGCGAGTCCGCCGCGACCGTCTGGCCCAATTCGACGTTGCGCGACACCACCGTTCCGTCAATCGGCGAAACGATATCTGTGTAGCCGAGGTTGGCCTCCGCGGAATGAAGCGCCGCTTGGAGCTCAGCGACCCTTGCCTCGTCGCGGTTTGTCTGCGTCTGCGCCCTTTCAAAGGATTTGCGCGGCTTGTCAATCGCTTTCCGGGAAATGGCCGGACGCTTCGCCAGGGCCTCGTGGCTCTCGAAGGCCGCGTTCGCCTGGGCGAGATCCGCTTTGTCCTTTTCGAGCCGAGCCTCGGCTGCTGCCAGGTCGGCCCTGCTTTGATCTACGACGATTTGATAGGGGCGCGGATCGATTTGCGCGCAGACATGCCCCGCCTTCACTTGCATGTTGGCGTCGCAATCGAGCGCCTGGATCACGCCGGACACGCGCGCGCCGACCGGCGTGGTCGCTGTGGGAGCGACGACGCCGCTCACGGTTACAGTGCGCACCTGCGAATCACGTTCGACCTGCATCTGCATGGATTCATCCACGAATGCCATATTGTGGTTCAGATGCGCCATGATCCAGAGCGAACCGGTGAGGAGCAGCAGGACGATCAGCACGCCGAAGGCAAGCGCCATGACGTTGTTGACGTTGTCTGGGCCGGTCGTGATGTGGAGGAAGAAGACGAGGTGAACGCCCATTTGCGCGATCGCGAGAACGGCCAGGGCGACAGGAATGCTCGGACCCCAGACGAGTGTGGTGCCCGAGATGTAGAAGGACACAACGGTGAGCAGCGTCGCGAGCCCAAGCCCAACCAGGTAGCTTCTAATTCCCTCGGCGATCTCTGCGCCGTCGAGGCGTTGGTCGCCCGGCGCGGTGTCGGTGTGATGGAGGTCACTCGTCGGCTCGGAGTAGCTCATTGCACCACCCCCATCAAATAGACCACGGTGAATATCGCAACCCAAATGATGTCCAGGGCGTGCCAGAATAGGCTGAAGCAAAGAATGCGCCGGAGAATGTCCGCCCGGTACCCCTTGGCGGACACCTGCGCCATCATCGTCAGCAGCCACAGCAGGCCGGCAGTGATATGAAGGCCGTGGCATCCGACCAGCGTAAAGAAGGCCGACAGGAACGCGCTCCGCGTCGGGCCTGCCCCACGCGCGACCATGCTCGCGAACTCCCGGACCTCGATGCTAAGAAACGCGGCTCCAAGGACGAAGGTCGCCGCCATGGCACTATAAAACCAGGATCCGCTGCGCGCCCGGGCACCGATGCTTGCGAGGCCGACCGCAAAGCTCGAGACGAGAAGGAACGCCGTCTCAAGCCCGACGTTGCGCAGGTTGAACAGCTCCCGGCCGGTCGGTCCCCCTGCCGTGTTGCCGACTAGCACCGCATAGGTGGCGAAGAAGGCGGAGAACATGATGATGTCGCTTAGCAGAAAAATCCAGAAGCCGAAGCTAGTGATGACGCGCTTCGATGCCAGCCCACCGGCCGCGTGCCCCAGCGTGTGCTGGCGATACGGCGACTCCCGGTCGTGTCCCAGGCGATTCGGGTCGTTGCGGCGGGCGGCCGCCTCGATGGAGGTCATGGCGCCGGCTGCCGTCGGGTGACCGCCGCACTGCGCGCGCTTCGGTTAGCGCGATCTATGCGCGCGACTGTTTCCGCCGGAATGATGTATTCGTCATTGTCCCGCCAGGCAAAGACGACAAAGGTCGCGTAGGCGCCCAATGCGGCCACACCCACCATCCACCAGATGTGCCAGATCAATGCGAAACCCATGATGGTCGCGTAGAAGGCGCAGATGAAGCCGGTTGGGCTGTTCCTTGGCATCTCGATATCCGTATAGGCGGGCTCCTCGCTGAGCCTCGCCTGCTGGAGCGCTCGCTCCTTCATGCCCCAGTAGGCCTCTTCGCCCTCGATGCGGGGGAGCACCGCGAAGTTGAACGCTGGCGGGGGGGAAGGTGTCGCCCATTCGAGGGAGCGCCCATTCCAGGGATCGCCGGTCTCGTCGCGAAGCTCCTCACGCCGACGAATGCTGACGACGAGCTGGGCTACTTGGCAGGCTGCAGCGCAACCCATGATCACGATCCCGATAGCCGCGATCAGCACCCACGGGCGCCATATCGCTACATCGTAATGCTGCAAGCGCCGCGTCATCCCCGAGAGCCCTGCGGCATAGAGCGGCACGAAGACCACGTAGAACCCGACGAACGTGAGCCAGAAGGCCGCTTTGCCCCAGCCTTCATGCAGCCGGAAGCCAAACGCCTTCGGGAACCAATAGGTGTAAGCTGCGAACGCGCCGAACAGCACGCCGCCGATGATGACGTTGTGGAAATGGGCAACGAGGAAGAGGCTCTCGTGAAGCACGAAGTCCGCCGGGGGCACCGCGAGCAGAACGCCAGTCATTCCGCCGATCACGAATGTGAGCATAAAGCCGATCGCCCACAATATCGGTGTCGCATAGACGATCCGGCCGCCGTACATCGTGAAAAGCCAATTGAAGACCTTTACGCCCGTGGGCACCGCGATGATCATCGACATGATGCCGAAGACCGCATTGACGTCGGCGCCGGCGCCCATGGTGAAGAAGTGGTGAAGCCAGACCATGAAGGAAAGGATACAGATGACCAGTACTGCCGCGACCATGGAGCGATAGCCGAACAGCGGCTTGCCGGAGAATGTAGAGACCACTTCCGAGAATACGCCGAAGGCGCGCATAATGAGGATGTAAACCTCCGGATGTCCCCACGCCCAAATAAGGTTCACGAACATCATTTGGTTACCGCCGGCTTCGTTGGTGAAAAAATGGAATCCGAAATATCGGTCCAGCACCAACATGGTCAGAGTCGCGGTGAGGATTGGGAACGCAGCGACAATCAGCAGGCTGGAGACGAGGGTCGTCCAACAAAACATCGGCATCCGCATATAAGTCATGCCAGGAGCATGAAGTTTCAGGACCGTGGTGATTAGGTTGATCCCCGCCAGTAGGGTTCCCACACCAGAGATTTCAAGCGCCCAAAGGTAGTAATCGACGCCGACGCCGGGTGAATACGTCAGCTCGGAGAGTGGCGGATAAGGCAGCCATCCGGTTCGCGCGAACTCACCTATCACCAGCGAGAGGTTGACCAACAGCGCCCCGGTCGCGGTAAGCCAGAAGCCGACCGAGTTGAGTGTGGGAAATGCGACGTCGCGGATCCCGAGCTGCAGCGGCACCACAAAGTTCATGAGCCCGATCATGAGGGGCATCGCTGCGAAGAAAATCATGATCGTACCGTGGGCCGAGAAGATTTGGTCATAGTGTTCGGGCGGGAGATAACCGGGCGCGTGGAACGCGAACGCTTGCTGGGATCGCATCATGATCGCGTCGATGAATCCACGAATCAGCATCAACAAGCCAAGGAGCATGTAGATGACACCGATCCGCTTGTGATCCACGCTGGTGATCCACTCGCGCCACAGGTACGGCAGATGGCCGTTGAGAACGATCCAGGCGATCACGGCAAGGACGATGAATATCACCACCGAGCCCGCGATCAGCGGGATCGGCTGGTCGAGCGGAATAGCCGCCCAGCTGAGCTTGCCCAACATATTTAGTCCTCCGTCCGCGGCGATACGCTCGGATCAGGTCGCCCGGTCCGTGGGCCAGGTCCAGGCGGCAGTTTTTGGGTGACGATCTGCTGGAACAGGTCGGGATCGGCCGCGCGGAAGGTGAACGGAGGGGTATTCATGCCCTGCCTGGCCAGGGCAGCGTAGCTCCCAGGATCGAGGGCTGGGCCCGCGTTGCGCGTGGCCTCGATCCAGGCGGCGAACCGCTCCGCCGGCACCGCAACCACGTCGAAATGCATGTCCGAGAAACCATCGCCGCTATAGTGGCTCGAAAGGCCGCGGAAGGTGCCAGGCGCGTCCGCCTGCAGGTACAACTGCGTCGTCATGCCGTTCATCGTGTAGATCATGCTGCCGAGCTGCGGTACGAAGAAGGCATTCATCACGCTTGCTGACGTCAGGGAGAAGTGAATGGGCACGCCGGCGGGAACCACAAGCCGGTTGACGCTCGCGACGCCTTGGCTCGGGTAGATGAAGAGCCACTTCCAATCCAGCGATACGACCTGCACCTCGAGCGGTGGCGTGTTCGATGTCAGCGGCTTTGCGGGATCGAGGTCATGGGATCCGATCCAGGCCACGCCACCCAGGAGCATGATCACGAGGAGGGGGATGCCCCAGACGATGAGCTCGATGCGGCCGGAGTAGGCCCAATCTGGCAGATAGCGTGCCCTCCCATTGGATGCTCGAAACCACCAGGCGAAGGCAAAGGTCGCGGTGATCGTCGGGATAACGATGGCGAGCATGATGGCGAGCGAGTCTATCAAGATCATCTTCTCGGCTTGCCCAATGACCCCTTGCGGGTCGAGGACGGCCGGCTGACATGCCGTCAGAACGATCGGCGCCATGCAGACTGCGCAGCGCGCAGCCCGGGCCTTCACCGAACGAAGGCGCCGCAAAGGTTCTGTTCTGTCTGGCGTTCCGTCTGGCTTGCCGTGTGAATCGGCACGCGACGGCGCCCCCAACCGTGATTGCTGCGCTTGGTCGAGCGTCTTCACGATCCGTTCTCTCCCGCTACGCTGGATTTTGAACCGACATCCACCGGATGACACGCTTGGCGAGGATGAAGTTGCCGCTTCTTAAGGATTTTGGCAATGCAGATCCTCGACATGAGGGCACCGATGCGCCCACGCCGGTGACATCGGCGCGCCGATGTCACCGGAAATGCGGGTTTCGTTGTCATCCTGACGCACCACTCCCTTGGTTTTTGATCAGACGCAAAACAAGCAAGCGCTTCACGCCGATGCGACCGCCGGTGGCCACCAATCTGCCGCCCCTACTCCGCCGCGCTCTTCGCGCCGCCAAACCTTCGCTCGATATAATCCTCGACGATTTGCTTGAATTCGCCGACGATGCCTTCACCGCGGAGCGTCATCGCCTTTTGCCCGTCGATGAACACAGGTGCCGCCGGCGTCTCCCCGGTGCCTGGCAGCGAGATCCCGATATCGGCATGTTTCGATTCGCCGGGCCCATTGACGATGCAGCCCATCACCGCGACGTTCAGCGCTTCGACGCCCGGATAGCGCGCCCGCCACAACGGCATCTCGTCCCGGATATAAGTCTGGATATCCCGCGCGAGTTCTTGAAAAACCGTGGAGGTCGTGCGCCCGCAGCCAGGACAGGCGGCGACCAGCGGCACAAAAGTGCGAAACCCCATGGTCTGCAAAAGTTCCTGCGCCACTTTCACTTCGACCGTGCGGTCGCCGCCGGGCTCCGGGGTGAGCGAAACCCTGATCGTGTCGCCGATTCCCTCCTGCAGCAAAATGCCCATGGCGGCGGCAGAGGCGACAATTCCTTTCGAGCCCATGCCCGCTTCGGTGAGGCCCAAATGCAGCGCGTAATCGCTTCGCCGCGCGAGCGTGCGATAGACCGCGATGAGATGCTGCACATTCGAGACCTTTGCCGACAGGATGATTCTGTCCCGGCCAAGCCCGATGTCCTCCGCCCGCGCGGCGGAGGTGAGAGCAGATTGCACCATCGCCTCGCGCATCACGGCGCCTGCCGGGCGCGGCGAAGGCGCGCGCGCGTTTTCGTCCATCAACGCGGTGAGGAGCTCCTGATCGAGCGAGCCCCAATTGGCGCCGATCCGCACCGCCTTGCCATATTTGATCGCCGCCTCCACGATGAGACCGAATTGCTTGTCCCACTTGTCCTTGAAGCCGACATTGCCGGGGTTGATCCGGTATTTGTCGAGCGCCTCGGCGCAGGCGGGATGATCGGCCAAGAGTTTATGGCCGATATAATGGAAATCGCCGATCAGGGGGACGCCGCAGTCCATCTTTGCGAGACGGTCGCGGATATGCGGCACGGCGGCCGCCGCCTCATCGCGGTCAACGGTGATCCGCACGAGCTCGGAGCCCGCGCGGGCAAGCGCCGCGATCTGGGCCGCCGTCCCTTCGACATCGGCCGTATCCGTGTTGGTCATGGATTGCACGGCGATCGGCGCGCCGCCGCCGGCGAGGACTGCCGCGTTGCCGGACCCAATGCGCACGCCAACGGAGCGGCGGCGGGGCGCCGGCCCGGCATCCCAGGGGTCCGGGAGGCCGGAGGAGGTTGAAAGTCTAGAGTTCATTGTTCATGCGTGGTGTTTATCCCTCCCCGAGGAGACGCCCGGCTGACATATCCCATGAAGCGGGTCGCGATCACGACCCGAAGGATCGCGGAGAGTGGTGGGCAAAAACAACTTTGCCGTCAAGCCTGTCGTGTCGGGCGGCGTCGGCGGTGGGTTAGGCCTTCGCTTGGTTTTGATGCGCAGAGGACATCCAGCCCCACCTCTTGTTGCGTTGATCCAGCTGTCGCGCGTCGTCTTTCTCTCGGCACCGGCGCGAGCGAGCAGGCAAGCCGCCCTTGACGAGCTTAACAAACTGCCCACGAAATGCCATCGATTTGATGGGCGGAGCATGATCCGAGTGGGTTCATGCCCTCGACTATCCGGCAAACGGCTTTTCCACGCTATGGGGATGAGGGCATGACCGGCGGATCTGGTTTTGTTGGTTCGCCCGGCGCCGCGCTCGTGACCGGCGCGGCAAGGGGGATCGGGCAGAAGATCGCCGAGCGCCTTGCGCTGGCCCGCTATTCCGTCGTGCTGCATTGCACCTTGGCCTCGCGCGCCAATGCCGAGGCGGCGGCCGCAAGCATCAAGGAGCAAGGCGGCAAGGCGGGCGTCTTGGCTTCCGATCTCCGCGAAGAGGGCGCCCTCGCCCGGCTCGCCGCGGACGCCGCGGCGATCTTCGGGCCGCTCACCCTGCTCGTCAACAATGCCGCGATTTTCGAGGCGGACGATGCGGCCTCCTTCGATCTCGAACGCTGGGAGAAGCATTTTTCGGTGAATTTAAGGGCGCCGCTCGTCCTTTCGCGCGATTTCGCCGGGCAGTTGCCGGACGGGACCGAAGGCGCGATCGTCAACATCATCGATCAGCGGGTTTTGCGTCCGACGCCGCAGTTTTTCACCTATAGTTTGAGCAAATCGGCGCTTTGGGCCGCGACCCGGACGATGGCGCAAGCCTTCGCGCCGAAGGGCATCAGAGTCAACGCGGTCGGGCCGGGCCCAGTCTCGCCGAACTTCCACCAGGGCGAGGTGGGCTTCGCGCGCGAGGTGCGGGGCTTGCCGCTGGCCCGCGCGATCTCGCCCGGCGATGTCGCCGGCGCGGTTCTTTATCTTGCCGCCGCGCGCAACGTGACCGGACAGATGATCGCGGTCGACGCCGGCCAGCATCTCGCCTGGCGAACGCCCGACGTCGTGCTTTAAAACAGGCTAAGCCGGCCAGATCGTGCACGCTATGTTCAACGCTGGGTTGGCCGAGGCGCCTCGGAATTCTGGCGAATCAATTCGCGGCACGGGCGGCACGGGCAACCGGACATGAGCGATTGCCCGGAATCCTGCTGCTCTTCGTAGATAGGCAGCGCCACACCGCTTCAATCTAGCGAAGGGTCCACGCCGCTAAAGGTGAAAGTGACATGGACGGGTCCGACTTGATCGATCTGCGGCGATATGGAGCTGACTTGGCCGAGACCGGCTTGCAAGCGATCGTCGTCGAGCCAATGCAGCGCGGGCCGCTCTCTTGGCTTGAAGCGGACGACGAGCTTGGCGGGCAAGCCACCCGCCGGACGCACGCGGACAAGATATTGCCGGTTGACGGGCCCGAGGATGCAACCATGAACCGCGATCTCGGCTACATCGCCCCGGGCATTTGCAAGGCTCGATTTTGGCCATTCCGAACAGGCGGGATAGGGCCACTTAGAAAAGAACCAGTCACCAAAAAAATACAGCGTCAGGATTCAGCGCGCCAAGCCCGATCGTCGCGCCGGAGCAGGCGCCCGAGGGCGCGCAAGACACGTGACAAGAGGCCGCGATCGGGCGTGAACTATTCGAGGCTCGGCTCGGCGCCGCTGTAACTATAGCTGATCGTAACGCGGCCAAGGTGACCGATTTGGGGGAGCAAGCCAAGTCACTTCGCCGAGATCGACTCTCAAGTGCTGGTCGTCAATCCAGCGCAAAACCGGGGTGTCCCTGTTTCGGCCAGGCTCGTAGTAGACAAGCACGAAATCGCCCGATTCATTGGAGAGATGCAGGCCCAACCGCCTTTCATTCGGTAGCCCGGGAAGGCGCAATAGCGCGCCATCGCCTCGGCCAAGACGCCGCGCTCGTTCACTGCCTGTGACTCACGCGCATTCACGCAATTATCAATCCCAGGCCGAAGGCCGTAAAGGCGATCCATTCCAACGAACGCACGATTCTCATATCAGCCTTCCCGGCGGCGAGCCGAAATCCGGGGTCCACCAGTTTGGCCGTTTTTTCGTCTCCATGAAGCTGTAGGGTGATTGAGTAATCGACAACCGTACCAGTCCCCGTGCAAGCCTTGACATATTCGGCGACTACGTCGCCCCGCGCATTGGCGGAACTCTAGTCCGAGAACGGGCCTTCATCACGCCCTCCCGAGAACAGTAAAAGACTAGGACGATCCAACCTCCAATGCCAACGACGAGAGCCAAAGCAATGGAAATGATCGTCCATTTTATATACTTCCACATTTTTATCGCCACTTTCCTTGATCAGCGTCGTCCCAGCCCTTTCTCGGTCCATGTTCTTGCCTTGTCATCGTATTTGTTGGATGAAGTGAAAAATCCCCATGTCTGAGCAATCTTGACTGAAACCCATTTTCCGTAACCTGCTCCGGCCATATAGACACCGACGGCGTAATTGGCGGCATAGATATATTTATTAAAAAAGGTGTTTGTCGCCTTGTCGCGCTGGAAATCATAAGTCCCGAATTGCTGAAGCGCAGTTTTAGCTTCTTGGTATTTGTTCGCTATCAGCCAATTTGCGATCTTCTCTCCGGCCACATAGACCTCCTGAAAATTTGCCCGTGGCGGAGCCATGAGCTTCTTCACCTATTCGAGGCTCGGCTCGGCGCTGCTATACGTGTAACTAATCTTAACGCGGCCGAGATGGCCGATCTGCGGGGTCACCCAGATCACCTCGCCGAGATCGACATTCATATGATCGTCGTCGAACCAGTGGAAAACCATCGGCGAGCCTCAGACCGATTCGGTTTTCCGCGGCGGAACCGATGATCGCGCAGTCGCGTACCTGATACTCGACGAAATCGCCGCGCACGTTTTTGGCAAAATTCTCGTGTGCAACCATGCAAGGTTTGATCAGCTCAGGACCAAACACATATATAAAGCTTCCTACGCCGTAAGCAACATAAAGGACAATAGGCACACTCGCGGCGAAGGCGATCCATTCGAGCAAGACAAGCAACCTTACTTCCATGTCCCATCGTGCGCATCGAACTGCCCATAATGACCAACGGCCGCATCAATCTGAAGCGGATTAGTTGTCTGCGTTCCCACAGCATACACTTCGCGAAAATTTGCCCGTGGCGGGGCCATGAGCTTGCCCGTGGGGCACTTGGGATCGTCGATCGTCGTCCCATCCGGTCGCGTAACAACGATAGCATCCTTGGGAAGCTCGGACACCTGGTGGACTTTGTCGGAATTCGCCCCGGCGGATCTTCCTTCAATCAGCCCTGGTGTGGCGCTAGCTGACGTGGCATCCCCCGACGTCCACTGGCCGCTTTCACGGCCGCTTCCGGCGGGCACGCGCGGCTGATTCTCGTCGTATTTGCTTACGTCAAACTGAACCGGGCCAAACCCCAGCTCCCGCGCAAGCTCGCGCGGCGTGACGCCCGCCTCGATCAGTTTTGCCGCCAGCGACAAGCGGTGGACACCCGCCGCGTCGATTTTCTCCAAGCCGCTCTGCGCGAGATGAATGGCGGCAAGACTCTTGTCGCCGCCGCGCCAATGTTTTGACGCCCGGCGAAGGGACCCCAGCATCGCGTCCGGGACATCGCGTCCAGCGATGGCGAGGAGCGTCAAGGATCCGCTCTTCCTCGCCATCGAGGCAAAGGCCGTCATAGCCCATTTTGGCGAGCAAGGTCCCGGCCCCTAGGACCACCCCCGCTCCATCACTGTCATCTGCTGGTGAAGGTGGCACAAGGGCGCGCCGTCAGTGGCGCCCGGCAATCCATGTTCATTCCGCATCGCAATCCCCCCCGAAGATAAATAAAGGCGAATATAACGTGTATCTCCGATAAAACAAAGCCGCTGTATATGACGATCTTACATTCGCGAGACGGCGAGAAGTAAGATCGGTTCGATCCCACCCTTGTTTTGGACTGGCGTTCGCCGCCCGGAAATGGAAACGCCCACACTTTTTGGAAACGTCCGCGCCCGTTTCCGTTATAAGGAACAAAGGGCCATCCGGCGGGTCCCGATGCAGGTCGAAGGTTGTACAATGGCGGACGAGACACGCGCGGCCATCATCGGGGTCGTCACGGTGTCCGACCGCGCCAGCATCGGGCTCTATCAGGATCAAAGCGGCCCCGCCATCGTCGCCTATTTGACGAAAATCCTAAAAAACCCTTTTCATATCGTGCGAAAGCTTGTTCCGGACGGGTTCGAATCCGTGCGCGACACGCTGATCGAACTCGCCGACAAGGAGCATTGCGACTTGATCCTGACCACGGGGGGCACTGGGCCATCGCCGCGCGATCTCACGCCGGAGGCAACCGAGGCCGCCGCGCCCCGCGTGCTGCCTGGCTTTGGCGAACTCATGCGCCAGGAAAGCCTGAAGCAAGTTCCGACCGCGATTCTATCGCGCCAGATCGCCGCGCATCGCGGGCCGTGTCTCGTGATAAATCTGCCAGGCAAACCGGCGTCGATCGAAACCTGCCTCGACGCGGTCTTTCCGGCGGTGCCCTATTGTCTCGATCTCATCGGCGCCGCCACTATCGAGACCGATGCGGCGATCTTGCAATCCTTCCGGCCGAAGCAATCATAGATGAGCCTAAGCGCACCGGACCAGGCAAAAGCGGATCTCGACGCGACTGGGCGCGTGACCGAGCTCGCGGCCGGTTACAAGCCGCTGCCGGGCATCCCAGACGAATTCATCGGCGCGGATGGGCGCCCACGCGCGCATTGGCTGCGGTTTCTCGACACGCTCATGGAGTTTAGCGCCGGCGACATGAACCGCCGCTTCGCCACCGCCGACCGGCATATTCGCGACACGGGCGTCTCCTATCGCGCCTATGGGGATACCAGCGAACGCGCCTGGCCGCTCTCGCATATGCCGCTTCTCATCGAGGCCGGCGAATGGCGCGAGATCGCGCAAGGGATCGAGCAGCGCGCCCGGCTCCTGGAACTGGTTTTGGCCGATATTTACGGCGAGGGAAGGTTGATCGCCGCGGGCGAATTGCCCGCCGCCGCCGTCACCGGCAGTCCCGAGTTTCTGCACCCCTTGCATGGCGTGAAACCGCCGGGCGACAAATTCTTGCATATTTACGCCGCCGACATCGGGCGCGGGCCGGATGGCCGCTGGTGGGTCCTTGGCGACCGTTCGCAGGCGCCGTCGGGCGCCGGCTACGCGCTCGCCAACCGGCTTGTCCTGGCCCGCGCATTCCCGGCCCTTTACCGCGATATGAATGTCGAGCGGCTGGCGCCGTTCTTCGAGGCGTTCCGCTTCGGCCTCACGTCCAAGGCGCAGCGTTCGGACCCGCGCATCTGTCTTCTGACGCCTGGCCCTTTTAACGAAACCTATTTCGAGCAGGCCTACCTCGCCCGCTATCTCGGTCTTCTTCTGGTCGAAGGCGGCGATTTGACGATGCGCGACGGCAAGGTGCATGTCCGCACCATCGCCGGGCTCAAGCGCGCCGACGTGATCTGGCGGCGCATCGACAGCGATTTCGCCGATCCGCTCGAACTCAACGCCCGCTCCCGGCTCGGTGTGCCGGGTCTTGTCGATGCCCTGCGCGAGGGCGGCGTCGTCATCGCCAATGCGCTCGGCTCCGGCGTGCTCGAAGCGCCCGCGATGATGAGTTTCATGCCAAAACTCTGCCGCACATTGCTTGGCGAGGACCTCCGCCTGCCGAATATTGCAACCTGGTGGTGCGGCCAGGGCCAAGCGCGCCGGTCCGTCATCGCCGACATGGACGAGCTTGCGATTGCCGGCGCCTTCGGCAATCCGGTCCTCGGCTTTGCCCGCAACCAGCCCCTCGTCGGCGCGGCGCTCGGCGCGGAAGCGAAGAGCCGGCTCGCCGCCGCCATGACTGATCGCGGCGTGGATTTCGTGGGCCAGGAAGTCGTCAATCTCTCGACGACCCCCGTATGGCGCGATGGCCGGATCGAGCCGCGGCCCTTCGTTCTGCGCGTCTATGCGGCGCGTACGCCGGAGGGATGGAACATCATGCCGGGCGGGTTCTGCCGCATTTCCGGCCGCGCCGACGCGCGCGCCGTGTCGATGGGCGAGGGGGTCCAATCGGCCGATGTCTGGGTGCTCGCCGACAAGCCTGTCGCGATGGTCAGCCTGCTGCCCACCGGCGAGACCGTTCGCATCCGCCGCATCATGGGCACCTTGCCGAGTCGGGCCGCGGACAATCTTTTCTGGCTCGGGCGTTATATCGAGCGCTCGGAAGCGACTTTGCGGCTCATCCGCTGCCTCGCCGGCCGGATGATCGAGACCGGTGCCGGGACCGCCAATCCGGGATCGGCGGTATCCAAGCTCACCAGCTTGCTCGTTGCGTGGCACGCCGCGCCGGTTGAGGCGGTCTCCAGCGCCATGGCGCTTGCCGCGATCGCCCTGCATGGCGGCGAGGACTATGGCTCGGCCCTGTCGCTCGTTCGCGATGCGCGCCGCGCCGCGTCGTTCATTCGCGAACGGCTCTCGACGGATACCTGGCGGCTTATCGGTGATCTCAAACAAAACCTTTCCATCGATGGGCAAGGGCCGCTCGCCGAAGCCGAGACCTTCGAGCGCGCCGACGCGGCCTTGCGGACGATCGCGGCGATCTCCGGCTTGGCTCAGGAAAACATGAATCGCGGCGCCGGCTGGCGCCTATTCGATACCGGATGGCGCATCGAGCGGGGCGTCAATACATGCCGCTTTGCCCGCCATTTCGCGAGCGGCGACGCGCCGGCCGACGATCTCGACGTCTTGCTCGATCTCGTCGACTCGCAGATCACCTATCGTTCGCGCTATCAAATGGGCGTCGCTCTCAACCCGGTTCGCGACATGGTCGTGCTCGATTCGTTCAATCCGCGCTCGGTTGCCTTCCAGGTTGAAAAGCTCGACGAACATCTTGAAACTCTGCCCTTGCTCAGCGACGATGGAATGATCGAGGCGCCGCGTCGCTTGATTCTGCAACTCGCCGCCGAAGTGGCGACGGCGACCGCTTCAAGCCTCGACAACGAAAAGATTCTCGGCTTCGAGCAGAGCCTCCTCGGCCTCGCCGACGCGATCGCCGCGCGCTATTTCCTGCAAGGTCCGCATGTCGCCCGGGCCGACAAATCGAGCGGCCTCGCGTGATCTACGATATTCGCCACCTTACCCTTTACGAATACGGATCGACCGTGACTTTCTCGCATTGCGCGCTGCGGCTCCTGCCGACGGACGGGCCGGGACAAACCGTGCTTTCGAGCGAACTCTCGGTTACCCCCGCGCCCACGCAAACGATCGAGCGAATGTGTTTTTTCGGCAACCGCCTCACCTTTCTCACCATCGAAACAGGGCATCGCAAACTGATCATCGAGGCCAATACAAGCGTCGAAATCGACCGGCGCGAGCCGCTCGACGAAGGTGCAACACCGGCGTTCGAAATGGTGCGGGAGGAAGCCTTTGCCAGCACGTCCTTCGAGAGGGACTCGCCCGCCCATTTCCTCCATCCAAGCCGCCTTGCTCCACGCTTCGAACCGGCGTCCGATTATGCACGCGAAAGCTTCTCCGCCCGGCGCCCGGTCCTCGAAGGCGCCAAGGAATTGATGCATCGGATCAAGGGTGATTTCAAATACGACACGAAAGCGACCGTGGTCTCGACGCCGCTTTCCGAAGCCTTTGGAAAGCGGCGCGGCGTATGCCAGGATTTCGCCCATATCATGATCGCCGGCTTGCGCGGGCTAGGCCTGCCCGCTGCCTATATTTCTGGCTATATCCGCACCATTCCGCCCGCCGGCAAGGAGCGCCTCGAAGGCGCCGATGCGATGCACGCCTGGGTCTCGCTGTGGTGCGGCGAGGCGCATGGCTGGGTAGGCCTCGATCCGACCAATGCGATGATGATCGGCAACGATCATATCGTGCTCGCGCAAGGCCGCGACTACGCCGATATTTCTCCCGTCGCCGGAATTATCCTCGGCTCGCGCGAGCAGGACGTCGATGTTAAGGTTGATGTCGCGCCGAGGGTGTGAGTGGCGAAGGGTTGCGGTGAGAGAGCGGATGAAACATCTTTTCGGAGCAATGATCTTAAGTGCCTTGATCGGCACAGCTTCGGCAGAGGACAGTAACCGAACCGATAGTATAGTGTTTATCGATGCGTGGTGGTCGTTAGACTACGCAAAAAATAGCTGCTGGCAGGTGACACAATGGCACCAAGAAAACCGCGATCTTATTAAGCAATTGGGATGCAATGCGGTCACATCATGCCAGGAACTCATGCCCAGAGTGGACGCCTGCGGTAATGATCCCGGCCCAGAGGTGCTTTATTTTTTTGCCCAGCTCGCAGCGCAGCTCGCCTCAAATACCCAATGCAAAGGCGTGCAGGTAACCAAGTATGACGGGCCTAATTCCGCGACCAGCTCGGAAGCGGCGAACACCATGACGAAACCGCACTCAACCCTGATCGTGGACTACACGCCTGGCTCACCAAAACAAGCTTGGACCCTGTCGCAACGTGACACTCACATGGACGGCGAAGGCGACCCGAAAGAAATCGCAGCCAACATTTGCACCATCGTCACAGAGCGCGGCGCAAGATTCGTGAAGTGAGCGCGGTGACCTCATGGCCGTTCGTTACGTCTGGTCTATCAACTCACGGTATTAGCTTGTACAGTGCACAGTTAGAAGTGGAGAAATCAACCTAGATCGGCCTTTGTCACGGTCTCAGATGAATCCGGCGGGTGACAGTCGCTGCATTCACAAGCCGGGTCGTGAAAAAGAACCGTGATGATGATGCAATCCCACAAAAGGAACGCCCAGTAGTGGATATTTTGTTCGCCCGTGAAGTTCTGAAATCTGTAATCAAAGATACCGGGATACACCCCGTGCGGCTCATTGTCAGAAAGCCCCATAAACATTTTGAAGTGGTCTGGCGGCTCTTCGCCGGGAGGAGTCAGTGACACCAAAGTCCGTAGTGCTTCTGGAAAGACGGTCTTGTTGTGGTGAAAATTAAGGCCGCGCACCACTTTCCAAGCGACGCGCTGGATGCGACTACCATCAAAGCGTTTTACTACCTTGTTCCCCGCAAGCACTAAACCGCTCGGCCTTGGGTCAAATTCTCGAGGGCACCTCGAAAAATATTCG
>QHBR01000224.1 GCA_003244015.1 Hyphomicrobiales bacterium
ATGATGGCCCAATCTATGGGCATCGAGGCAACTCCATGCAAGTTTAATGGATAGCAGCGGCGGCGCCGAGCCAGATCGCGGTTTCGGGATAGAGAAGGAGGCCGGCGCTCGCGAGGGCGATGCCATAGGGGATGCCGGAGCCGGGCTCATGCAGGCGAGTGGCCCATTGGCGTGCCAGGAGAACTCCCGGCAAAGGCCATTTTCGAAGCACGATGATCGAGACGGTAAGCAGACCGCCGAGGGCGCTGGCCGAAAGCGCGTAGTCGCCGAGATGATCGAACCCCAGCCAGATCGCGGTCGCCGCCGCGAGCTTTGCATCGCCGCCGCCGATCCAGCCACGTGCGAACAAGCCGAATGCGATAATGAGCATCGCCGCGCCACAGGCGAGATGCCACAAAATTTCGGTCGCGGGGAGACCGCAGGCGAAGGCCATGGCAATGAACAAGATGGCGAGCGCGATCGAAATGCGATTGGAAATGGTCATCGTCAACAGATCGGAAATGGCGGCGAAGACCATCAGGGCTGGAAAAAACAAAAGCGTCGCGGCTTCAAGCATGATCTTTCAAAGTCCATTCCAATGAACGGCGGACACGCGCCCGATAGCGGGGAATTGGTGATATCAAGCCGGCGCGGGGCCAGTGCAATTAACTGAAACCACTGGCGATTGGCCCGAAGAAATTGGCCGCAAGGGTCGTGCCGATTGACCTCACGACGGAGATGATGCCGATCACGATTAAAGCGGCGACCATGCCGTATTCGATGGCCGTGACTCCAGACTCATCGCGGGCAAATCGGATGAATAGAGTCATCATGGGGTAAGGCTCCTGGTGGTTTCCGGCGCCCATGCCGCGCGGTTTTGGCGCGGCGGGGGCGGCTCGGTTTCGCGGACGCTATCAGGCCAAATTGGCGGCGATGGCGCTGAATGTGGACGAGAGATCGGTGCCGACCAATTGCACGGCAACGATGATCACGACGGCGATCAAAGCGGCGATGAGGCCATATTCGATGGCCGTGACGCCGGATTGATCGTTGATAAAACAATGCAACAAATTACGCATAAGTCGTACCTTTGTTCGCTCCCAGCCGGAGGCCCGTATTTTGGTATCTGCCAAAATCCGGGCGCCAGACAGGCGGGCGGACGATGTCAGGCCAAATTGCTGGCGACGGAATTGAATGTGGACTTGAGGTCGCTGCCGACCATGAACACGGTGGTGATGATGGCGACGGCGATCAAAGCGGCGATGAGACCATCTTCGATGGCCGTGACGCCGGATTGATCGTCGATAAAGCGGTGAAGCAAATTACACATGAATCACTCCGTCGCCGGCGCCCGCCGGTCGCCCGCATTTGGCGTCTGCCAAAATCCGGGCGCCAGACAGGCGGCGCGGACGCTATCAGGCCAAAGCGGTGGCGATCGACTGGAATGTGGCCGAGAGGTCGGTGCCGACCAATTTCACGGCGGTGATGATGACGACGGCGATCAAAGCGGCGATAAGACCATATTCGATGGCCGTGACGGCGGATTGATCGTCGACAAAGCGGTGAAACAAATTACGCATGCTTGAAACTCCTGAGTTCCCGGTTGCTTAAAGATTCCAGCCCAGGTGTTGTCCTGGGTGTTTCTGGAGTCCGGCGATAATGCACAGCCAAAAATTTAAAAATACGTCGTAACTCGCATAAACATCTATATTAACGCACAATAACTGGTTTGGTGGTTATCTATAAATGTTTTTTGCCGCTATATACGTGCGTTGTTGTGGAAATTGTATTTATACCGGCCATCGCTCTAAATGCTGAAATGGCCTCGCGGCGTTGCCATGGGATTCGCTCAAGCGGCGGCGAGTCAAGCTTCGCGCGAGGGGTTCTCCTTGCGCAATTCGAGCCGTCTCCCACCGGCTTTTTGTTCATGCCTGTCTTAAGGCGTTTTTGACGGTTGGCATCGTAGAAAGCCGGCGGTCCGGCCATCCGGGGCCGCGCGCAAAGCCATCCACGCCTGCAAAGAAACGAGTTCGGCGGAGCCGGTCGCTTGCGGCCCAGTCCGATTCTCCGCGGCCGCGCTCGGCCGGCCAGGCACACAGGGAACGGATACCGGCATGACCCGCGAGAAGAAGAGACTTGAGGATTCATCCCGGCCATGCCGGACGCTTCAATGGCTGAACCGGGCGGCGCTCGATTTTCCGGCCGGAATGCGCGCGCCCGCCGGATATGTGCTCTTGGCAATTGTTGTGGTGGCCTATGTGCTCTTTGTTTTCAATGGGCACAGCACGCTTACTTTCGACAAGCTCCCGGACCCCGATTCCTGGACCCGCGCCGTTCTGCTCCGCGACGCTCTGGAAGCAGGATCATGGCAGCAGATTCTCGGCCGTGACTCCTCGGGATACGGGACTTCCCTCCACTGGACGCGGCTCGTCGAAATACTCGCCCCTGCCGTTCGTTCTGCTGCTGGAACCGTTTGTTGGGCACGACGGCGCGATTCTGGCGGCGGCAACGATGTTCGGCCCGATCCTGCTCGGCTCCTTGACGGCAGCCCTTTGGTGGGCTGCAAGACCCTTCGTCGCGTGGAAGCAGGCAATGTTGTTCGTCCCGGCCGCCGCCGTCATGGCGCCGGCGCTGCTAGCTTACGGCGGGGCCGGCCGTTTCGGTCACCACCTTATCATTCCTCTTTGCGCCATGGCATTCGCACATGCGTTCCGGGCCGCCTCCGGCCGCGGCCGCCGCGCAAATTCGGCCATCTATGCGGGCCTCTGGTGTGGCATCGGGACCGCCTTCTCAGTCGAAATGTTGCCCTTTGCCCTCCTCGCTTTCGCGGGGCTGGCCCTCGCATGGGTACTCGATGGGGACGAGGCGGCTGCCGGCCGCGTGGAGGGATGCGCGCTTGGCTTCCGTCGTCGTGGCCGCGGCCTGGCTGCTCGATCCGCCAAATGGCGGGCTTCTCTCGATCGAGGTGGACCGGCTTTCGCTTCCCTACGTCCTGCTCGGCCGCATTCTCCTCGCCGCGGCGAAGGCGCTGCGCCGCGTCAGCCTGCCCGGCGCCGGCCACCGGCTCGCGGCGCTCCTCGGCGCCGGTTTCCTCGCTGGAGTCCTTTGGCTCGCCGCCTTCCCGGAGCTTGCCCGGGGGATCGCCCCCCGGGACCCTGGCCGAGGTTCAGCGCCTCATCTGGGGCAACAATGTCGAATTTCACCCCCTCGACACGCCGTTGCGCCTGATCGCCTTCGGCGGCGGCGGCATCCTCTCCTTGCTCTTCTTCTCGCTCGAGCTCTTGAAGGTCCGCCGGGACCGGCGCAGGTTCTGGCTTCTCTCCTACGCCACCCTTTGCGCCGCAACACTCCTCGCAATAAGCATCATCCATATCCGATTCGCCCCCTACGCTTCGGCGGCGGGCGCCGTCGCGCTTGCAATAAAGGTATCGCACCTCAGGAACCGGGCCGGAGTGCTGCCGGCCGCGGTCTTCGGAACGATCCTCGCCGTGCCTCCGATCTACGCCGCGGCGACCGATGCGGGCGACGCGCGAATATTGTCCTGCCACGTCGCGGCGGCCGCAAGGTGGCTCAAGGACGAACGGGATGTCGTGCTCGTCGACATCGATCTCGCACCCGAACTGCTGTGGAGGACCAACGCGATGACGGTCGCCACGCTCTACCATCGAGGATACAAGGGGATCGTCAAGTATTTGCGGGCAAGCCGGGCGCTGACCGACGACGACGCCAGAGCCGCGTTGGAAGCGGCGCGGGTCAAGCGGGTGCTTCTGTGCGTGCTGCCGCCGAACGCCCGTGCCCCCTACATCGCCGACCTGCCCGAGACCGCGATGGAGCGATGGAAGAGCGGCCAGCTGCCCAGCTGGCTGCACAAGGATCATGAGGATGATGCCGCCGGCCTGATCCTCCTCAGCCTGTCGCCGGAGTAGAGGGTGCCGGCAAGGTCAGGCAAAAAATTGCCGCGCTATGGGCTGGGGAGGACGGTTTGGAAATAAGCCGAATTGCCGCCGCGCCGCCAGTTGTCCAATCGACATAAATCTGCTTTGATAACGACGCAAATCCGAGCCGTCGGCGCGGACCGGCCCGCTGGCCGAACCCAAAACCCCTGGAGTGCCATGGCTGCGCCTTTTTTCGCGGAATATCTTGCCGAGCGCCGTATTTTACGGCGAAAATTGTCCTATTGGCGAATCGCCGCCATCGCGGCGCTGATCCTGGCCGCCTCCGCCGTGGGCTTCCGCCTGCTTGGACCGAATGGGGCGATGGGCTTCACGCCGCATATTGCGAGGCTCGCCATCGAAGGCGTCATCACCGGCGATCGCGAAACTCTGAAACTGATCCAGAAAATAGAAGATTCCAAAGCCGCCGAAGCGGTTCTGATTTCGATTGACAGTCCCGGCGGCACGACCGCGGGAGCGGAGCGGCTCTACGATGCGATCCGCCGTCTCTCGGCGAAGAAACCGACGGTTGCCGTGGTCGGGAGCTTGGCCGCCTCCGGCGGTTATATTGCCGCCCTTGGGACCGGCCGGATTGTCGCGCTGGGAAATGCGCTGGTTGGTTCGATCGGCGTCCTCGTTCAATATCCGAACTTCGCCAAATTGCTCGACATGGTTGGGGTGAAAATGGAGGACGTGAAATCTTCGCCGCTGAAGGCTTCGCCGAACGGGTTCGAGCCAACGAGTCCGGAAGCGCGCGCCGCGCTCGCCGCGCTCGTCGGCGACAGTTTCACCTGGTTCAAAGCGCTCGTGAAGGAGCGCCGGAACATGACCAGCGAGCAGCTGGAGGTTGTCGCGGATGGACGGGTCTTTACCGGCCGCCAAGGGATGGAACTGCATCTTGTCGATCGCCTCGGCGGCGAGCGCGAAGCCATCGATTGGCTGGAGCAGGAAAAAAATATTCCCAAGGGGCTGCCAGTGCGGGACTGGAAACAGGAACGAACCCTGGAACGTTTAGGCATCTTGAGCTTTTCCGCGCGGGCCGCCGAATTCCTTGGGCTTGGCGGGCTGAGCTGCGCGCTCGATCATGCCGCGAATGCCGCGCAAGAGCGTATACTTGACGGCCTTGTTTCGATTTGGCAAGTTGGCGGCGCCAACTGAAGCTCGGCGCGGCACGCGTTAGTTTTGGACAAAGAAAAATTGGGGGATGGGGCCGATGATCAAATCCGAGCTCGTACAGCAGATAGCCGTCCGAAATCCGCATCTCTACCTCCGCGACGTGGAAAAAATCGTCAATGCAATTCTCGATGAAATCACGAGCGCCTTGTCGCGCGGCGACCGGGTCGAACTGCGTGGCTTCGGCGCCTTCTCGGTGAAACACCGGGACGCAAGGATTGGCCGCAATCCGCGCACCGGAGCACATGTTCCGGTGGATGAAAAATCAGTTCCCTTTTTCAAGACCGGCAAGGAAATGCGCGAACGCCTGAACCAAGCCGGCGCCGGCTGAAGCTTGCCGCTCGCAATTGCACGCCGGACGTTCGATTGCTCGCGAAAGCTTTGGCCAGGCCGCGAGAGGAGCGCGGCCCCCCAATTGGCCCGGCGTTTTCGTTGGCTTCGGGCATCCCCGCGGGATCTTACCAACTTGCGAAAAATCATCTAGAAGCGCGCTGTGAACGAGCGCGAATTCGTCGGCGGACGCAAATGAAGCGATTTTTAAAACTCCTTTTTCTGGTTCCGCTCGCGCTGGTCGCGGTGGCCGTGGCGGTAGCCAACAGGCATCCGGTGATAATCTACCTCGATCCACTCGCGGGCCCCGCACCCGAGGGCACGCAAATCACCGTGTCGCTTTTCATTGTCATATTCGTTGCGATCATGGTTGGGGTTATTTTCGGCGGCGTCGTGACCTATCTCGAACAAGGCAGGCACCGCCGCGCCGCGCGGCGGGCGAGAGCCGAAGTGGTCTCCTTGCGCGCGCAAGTCGCGCGGCTATCGCTTCCCCGGCCGGGCGAAAAACGGAAGATACCGTAAATTTGTCAGGGTAAGCCTGCCGGAAACGCCGAGGCCGGCCCGCGGTGCCGGCCAAAACCTCGCGGCCATGGTATAAACGAACCTTCCCCCTCGATCGTTGCCGGTAGGGCAGGCTGATGAGCGTCATCGTCAAAATCTGCGGCCTCGCGACGGAGGATGGGCTCGACGCGGCGCTCGCGTGCGGCGCCGACATGGCCGGCTTTGTCTTTTTTGACAAGAGTCCGCGGCATGTCTCGTTGGAGCTGGCCGCAAATCTCGGCCGCCGCGTCGCGACGCGGGCGTGCAAGGTTTTGGTGACGGTCGATGCCGGCGACGCATCGCTCGCGACGGCGATCAAAGCGCTCGATCCCGGGATCCTTCAACTGCATGGGAGCGAAACGCCGGAACGGGTCGCCGCCATTCGTGCCCGTTTCGGCCTTCCCGTGATGAAGGCGGTCGGGATCGGCGAGGCCGCCGATCTCGCCATTATTCCGGTTTTCGATGGCGTGGCCGACTACCTCCTGTTCGATGCCAAGCCGCGTCAAGCCACGGGGCGGCCCGGAGGCAATCGGGAGCGTTTCGAGTGGAGCTTGCTTGGCAGGATTAAACCCAAGAAACCATGGCTGCTGGCAGGCGGCCTCGACGCGGATAATGTGGCAGACGCCTTGGCCCAAACCGGCGCGCCGGGTGTCGATGTTTCCTCCGGCGTCGAAAGCACTTCTGGTGTGAAAGATAAAAACAAGATAGCGGCTTTCATCGCGGCAGTCCGGGGGACCGCCGAAAAGCTTGGCCCGGCCGCGCCGGCCGGCTAATACTGCGGCGCGCCGAAGCGGCTCGGTCAATTTTGCCCCGAAAGATCCTGATCAACCGTTAAGCAAGTAAAGGCGGATGCGGTGCCACCAGCTCTCAATTCGTTTCGCACCGGTCCCGACGAACAAGGCCATTTCGGCATTTTTGGCGGCCGGTTCGTGGCCGAAACCTTGATGCCGCTGATCCTCGATCTCGAAAAACATTACAACGCCGCCAAGGCGGATTTGGCCTTCAAGGGCGAACTCGACAATCTGCTTGCTCATTATGCCGGGCGGCCGAGCCCGCTCTATTACGCCGAGCGCATGACGAGCTATGTCCGCCAAAAAGCCGCCGCTTCCAGCAGGCCTGGCGGCGCCAAAATCTACTTCAAGCGCGAGGAGCTGAATCATACCGGGGCGCACAAAATCAACAACGTGCTCGGCCAAATTCTTCTCGCCCGCCGCATGGGCAAAACACGCATCATCGCCGAGACGGGGGCTGGCCAGCATGGCGTCGCGACCGCCACCGCTTGCGCGAGATTCGCGCTCGACTGCGTGGTTTACATGGGCTCCGTCGATGTCGAACGGCAAAAGCCCAATGTCTTTCGCATGAACCTGCTTGGCGCCAAGGTCGTGCCGGTCGAATCGGGCGCCAAGACCCTGAAGGACGCGATGAACGAGGCCCTGCGCGACTGGGTCACCAATGTCGATAACACGTTCTATTGCATCGGCACCGCGGCCGGCCCGCATCCCTACCCCGCCATGGTCCGCGATTTCCAATGCGTGATCGGCGAGGAAACGAGGGCGCAGATGCAGCTTGCCGAGGGCAGGCTCCCGGATTCGCTGTTTGCTTGTATCGGCGGCGGCTCCAACGCCATCGGCCTGTTTCATCCTTTTCTTGACGATCCCTCGGTTGATCTTTATGGCGTCGAGGCGGCGGGTTTTGGGCTCGACAAAAAGCACGCCGCCTCGCTCGCCGGCGGCAGGCCCGGCGTATTGCATGGCAACCGCACCTATTTGCTGCAGGACGCCGACGGGCAGATCGAGGAGGGCCATTCGATCTCGGCCGGGCTCGACTATCCCGGCATCGGCCCCGAACATTCCTGGCTGAAGGAAACCGGGCGCGTAACGTACCTGTCGGCGACCGACGCGGAGGCGCTCGACGCGTTCCAGCTTTGCGCCAAGCTGGAGGGAATCATCCCGGCGCTCGAACCCGCGCATGCGCTCGCCAAGGTTTTGGATGTCGCGCCACAAAAGCCCGAGGATCATTTGCTGGTGGTCAATATTTCGGGGCGCGGCGACAAGGATATTTTCACCGTCGCGGAGCATTTGGGCGGCATGGCGCCGTCGCGGCAGATATGAAACCGCGGCCTTCTGCGAAATCTCTCATTTCGTC
The DNA here is from genome assembly GCA_003244015.1 of Hyphomicrobiales bacterium. Taxonomy (GTDB): domain Bacteria; phylum Pseudomonadota; class Alphaproteobacteria; order Rhizobiales; family Beijerinckiaceae; genus Methylocapsa. The sequence goes on from QHBR01000224.1 coordinate 8,100, forward strand.
CGCCGCAGTGCCTGCGGTGAACATGACCCGCATACCGGCCGGAATATTTCAAAAAAATATAATCAAATACTAAACACAAACTCCACAAAAACCCCGCTTCGGCGGAAATTCCGTGTACGGTCCGCATCGACTAATGCATATTATCAAGCAATATCCGTCGCCGTGAAGCATCATGGGCGGCAAAAGAGACAAGACCTAAGAAGCGATGGGAATTCATCCATGGACCCCAAGCAAAGCCGGAATCTTCAACCGAAGATCGTAGGAGTCGTCGGTACTCAGATTGCCCTTCCGCCTTTCATCAGTGTGACGGGCCCAATGCTCAGCGCCCTGACGACCGCGCTGGGTGTAGAACGCTCAATTTTGGCGGCAGACGATCAGATACAACATGCTTGGGAAACCCTGCCGCGCTTACTGTCCCGGATTCCGCCGCACCTCCGCAGTGAAACTCTTGTGCGGATGTGCGTGGCGGTTGGCACTGGCCTTTTCGATAGTGCGATCAATTACGCCTGGAATGCTGCAATAATTGAATTACGTGGAAAGGTGCGCCGGTTCGGCCTCACGGTCATACCTCAAGTCATAAGCAAGACATTCGACGAAGCAGCGCTCCTCGATTTGAAGGACGCAGAGCTTCTTGTGCTTTGCCTCAAACTCAATTTGATTTCCGAAGACGGCTTCTTCCTTCTCGACCAGTGCCGTGATGTTCGCAACAATTTCTGAGCGGCTCATCCGTCCATAGGTTCACTCGATGAACACGAGTTCCTCAATTTCTTGAACCGCGTCGCCAAGCATGCGCTTGCCAATGAGCGCAATCCACGTGGCGTCGATATCCAGTCTCTTATCGGCGCTGTGAAGACGGCTCGATTCACCCAAGCGCAGATTGAGACCTGGCGCGGCCGGATCGCTGACACGTTCGACGCGCAGCGAGAGCTGCTGATCGGAATGCTCCATGGAATCTACTGTGACCCCGCATCTGGTGAAGAAGCACGCGTCAATGCATTGATTATATGTCAGGCATTCACTGCCACCATGACGCCTCAAACTCGATCAAGCCTCGTCGACAGACATCAAGATTATCGCGCGAAGGGCGACGAGGCGCGACACTTGGCTTCGCAACTATTTTTCGAACGGCTTGGCTTTCTCTCTCTTCTTGGTGACACTGAGATTCACAGTCTCATCACCTCCGCCTCTAAAAATCCCCTCTCAGTGCATAACTCGATGAATAATTTTTACAACGAGCCTCCCTTTGCCGATCGGCTCGCCGGATTGGCGGCGCAGAACCGTATTCCGGAGTCGGCACAGTATGAATTCGTTGACGCTGTCATCACTTGCGCAACTGGCAATCCATATGGTGTATCAAATGCTGCAGTGCCAGCGTACACCAGAATGATCAGATCGTTTTCGCCCGCAGAGATCAGAATCATGCTTGATCTGCCTAATGGTAAGACGGTCGTTGGGAACCGCATTCGGGCACCTCGAAAAATAT
>QHBR01000169.1 GCA_003244015.1 Hyphomicrobiales bacterium
AAGCTCGCCTTTGATCAGCGCCGAGTTTTATCGTTTGGTCTGAGAAATTCTCATCCCCCTGCTAGTATGCGCAGCGCTGAGCTCTTGCCCGCCCCTTGAGCTCCTTCCAGGACGAGCATGGCGAGAAGTGTCTTGCGGCCAAAGGCGCGGTTTAGCGGGGTGTCTTCGGCTCCGAGATAGGTGGCCAACCATCGGTCCAGGCGGGGCTGCCCAGCCCATTTAAGAGCGTCAAAGTAGTCTGCCATCGGATCCACCCGGACCCGCTCGCACGCCCTCTCTAAGGCCTCCTGTATATTATCCTTGCCGGGGTCAAAATCGAACTGTGCAATGACCCGTTCCCGGACCGCGCGCGCTATTGCGTCGCTTAATTCCGGGCCGAGGTTATCGGTCACGTCCCCCGCCACTAATTTTCTGTCGTGGAAAACGTCATGATGGCATTCGACCCCGAGCGCGGCAAGGGCCATGACCGCATTCGGATAGTGCCTCTCTCTGACGAGCCCTTTTTGGGTAAGCACCCATTTCAGGCCCTTGGGCGCCGAAGCCACGGCCGGATCGTATGGGCGCCGCCCTAACTCAATAGGCGAGGTGATCTTCCCCCGAACCGGGCATCCCTCGCACCTGCCATTGCCGAGCCCTATGAATGTCTCGCACTTTGTTGGGCCGGTTGTCTCGCGCAGCGTGCGGTCGATCTTCGCTTGAGTCTCGGCGTGACTATAGCGCTCGTCGCCTTTGCTCCACTCGTGCGCAAACTTCTCACCATCGACACAACGTGCGAGGACCCCTATGCAATTATGCCAGTCCGGTTCCGGCAAGAGCCCGCGTGTGTCGCGCATATGTCTGATTTGCGCGCAACCTTCGGCGATGAGTTCGGCGTCAGACTCAGGGAACGGCACCACATGGACCTTCGCCGCCTCTAGCAACCCCCAGCCGACATTCGTCAGTTTCTCCCGGAACAGCCAAATCGTCCGCGCGTCAGGGATGCGATCTGGTAATCCAAGTCCGAGAAAACGCATGAACGACAGACGGTCGTTGATCAGGAATTCGGCGCGTTCATCCGAGAGATTATTCGTCGCCTGAATGACGAGGATCTTGGACATCATGACCGGATCGAATGGCGGACGCCCGCCTTGTGCGCCATCGGAATAAGCAAGCGCCGCGTCCAGTTCTGGACGGAAAATCTCGAAATCCAATACCGCCCGGAATGCCTCGAGCTGATCGCCAAGATCGCTCAACCGCCTCAAGCGATCATCGATATCAAAAAATCCAGGCTGTCCCCCCATCGAATCATCTCCGAGCCATCTGTGCCGATGGAATCAGAAATGCGGTAAGTTGGCGAGGTTTTTAGAAGCGTCCAATTTCCTCTTCCAACCGCCGTGCAAATCAGGATCAAGACTCCCAGGCTCTGAACCGGTCACAGCAGGGGCTTCTCCTGGTCTAGCCCTTCGTACAAGCGCATATCGGCGGCATAAAGCGCCGAAAGGCGGTCGACTTGGCGATAGTTGAGTTGAAGGTCCGTGACGGGAGTGGCATTGATGTGTGGTACTTCGGATAAACCCCAACTGCGAAATAGGCTGTTCACAGCCCCCATGTCGCGTTCGAGGCGGAATAGCTTGTCCACCAGCAGTTTGCCATCCACGTCAAGAACAAAATGCACTTGGGGACGCATGATATAATCTAGTTGGCTGAGGCGCGAACTATTCTCCTCAAGAAATCCAATATAGTGATCAAGCGTCTTGATGTGCTTCGTTTTTATCTGCCACGCAGTGTGTAAAACCATGTCGGGAGTGCCTTTATTCAAAATGTATTTGTAGCAGGAGAGCGCCCTGAGGATAGGATCACGCACTAGGGCAAATTTGAATGCGGATGAAAAGAATGCGCGATCTACATTCCTGAAAAATGCAGCAGTATGATGATCACGAACGTGTCCATATAATACTTTGGTAACGGACATTCCGCCGCAGCGGGGTATATGTATATACAAAATATTATTCTTTGGGCATATCGTCGGGGTCGTACACCCAGACAGCCTCCCCAGCACCGCATTTGCCGCCTTCGACCGAGCAACCGCTTCCTGGATATCTAGCCAGTAATAGCACCCTGTCATCGCCGCTACGGCGCTGCGCAGGTAAAGAAGTGAAGGATTATTACCTACGGCGCTGCGCAAGCAATGAGGCGGACCTTTTGCATTCATTCCGTAGATTTCGTGTAACATGTTTCCACCTGCTTGAACGGGATTCGGGCCGCTGGTGCCGGCGCTCTATAGCACGACTATTTCGATCTGTCGCCAGCCGTCAGGAGTAGCTGCGCGGCGGATCCGTGGCCGATTGAGTTTCGCGCCACGAGAGTGGGAGCCAGCTCATCGATGATGGCGATGATCATGATGTCGAGGTCGGAAATCTCGTCGTGCAATTCGAGGTAACGCCGGCCAAGGGACTTGAGGGAGATCCTGTAGGCCGACACCATGTTACGATAGTCGGTTAGATCTGGCCGCCAGGCTGCCAGCGTCCTGACGAGCTGCATGCGAGTCATCTTGCGCAGACTTTCCCGGAGTTCGTCGGGCGCGCAGACGATGGTGTTTTGGATCATCTGCAACGCGATACGCCGGGCGCATGCCTCTCTCCCTAGCTGGCTCAAAAAAACGGGAGCTGGCGGGCAACACGACATCTACTGATCCGCGCTCGCGGCGCATCCGGGAAAGTCGCAAAGGGCGGCCATGTAACGAGCTCGGGCTCTCAGCCCACTGTCTATTGACGGCCTGCCCGCACCTTCGTGCTCCCGGCGCCCCGCGTTGCGAAGGAACGTCTTCCACCCTTGGGATGGAGGTCTCCTCATCCTTGCCATGTATTGGCAACCGAGGTTTGACCAATGTCGATTTCCGAGCTTGAGGAGTTGGACAGCACTCGTCGCCGAGCCAAATAAGCTCGGAATTCGCCTATTCTTGGCCAATGTGACAACGCCCCATTTTAAGAGTGAATTGGAAGCTTCCAAGCGTTGCCACGCCGGGTCAATCCAATCTGATCATTCAGGCGGCCGTCACCCCTATTTTTTCTGTCAAGGCAAGGGCGGCCCCGACGACCTGGTCCATGTTGTAATAGCGATATTCGGCAAGGCGGCCGACAAAATGCACGTTGGGTTCCACTGCGGCCAAGGAGGCATAGCACTTTAAGAGAGCTTCGTTGTCAGGCCGTGGGATCGGGTAATAAGGATCGCCTTCGGATTCTGGATATTCTCGGACCACCGACGTTCCGGGGTGCGGTTGCCCGGTCAGGTGTTTGAATTCCGTGATTCTCGTATAAGCATGATCGTTTGGGTAGTTGACTGTTCCCACAGGCTGATAGCGCTCGACGCCCGGTAAATACTCATGTTCGAAGCTCAAACTACGGTACGGCAGGCGGCCATAACGATAATCGAAATAAGCGTCGATTGGCCCCGTAAAGATAATTTGCTTGGCGGAAAGCGACGAGCGAACCGTGAAGAAATCGGTCGCGAGTCTTATCTCGATGTTTGGATGATCGAGTATGCGCTCGAACATTTTCGTGTA
>QHBR01000276.1 GCA_003244015.1 Hyphomicrobiales bacterium
TGGACGCCGATCCGGGGGTCCGTTTGCGAGCCGATTGACACTTCACGGCAACCGACGTGCGGGCGTGTCTGTAGGTTGATCTTTGAGCAAACCTCGATTCTGTTGGCGAAACTTACACCGGCGATGCGTTCCGGCAACAGGCCCGCCCATCGGCGCGCCGCCGCCGCCGACCGTAAAATGCACTTGATAATCGATCAATCTTACCAGCTCAAAGACGGCGCCGCTATCTTTGGCCTTGGAAGATTTTTCGCCCCGATCGGACAAAAATGTTTCACGTGAAACGTTTTGGTACGATTGGTGCAGCCGGAAACGAGATTGTAGGTTTGCATGAGCCGGCCGCTTCACCGGGGCGGTGGAATGTGCCGTTTTCTCCTGCCTTTGCGCCAAAACCTCATTTGGCCTAGGATGGCGACAACGATAGCCGGAATGGCAGGAAGGAAGCGCCATCATGACAGGTTCTCCCGCGAAGGCCGCCGTGGCGGGGCCTCGCTCGGTCGCGCTGATCGGCCCGTATGGAAGCGGCAAGTCCACCTTGTTCGACGCTTTGATGGCCGCGGCCGGCGCGCCCCTGAAACGTCAAAGCGATATTCGCAAGCGGGTCGTGACGACCGAGTTGAGGCTCGGACATTGTTCCTTTCTGGCCGATCGCTGGTCAATCCTGGATTGCCCCGGTTCGGTCGAATTCGCCTATGAGACGGAAGGTGCGCTCGCGGCGGTCGATCTCGCCATCGTCGTCTGCGAGCCCGCGGCCGGCCGGGCATCCAGCATGCCGCTCTTGCTGAAGGCGCTTGAGGAATACCGGCTCCCTCACCTTATCTTTGTCAATAAGATCGACACGCTTGCCGGCTCTTTTGACGACACGCTCGCGGCGCTCCAGGCGCATTCGAAGTACCCGCTAGCGCCACGCCAATTGCCGATCCGCGAGGGCGATGCGGTGACAGGCTACATCGATGTCGTGAGCGGACGTGCCTACCGGTACGGTGCGAACCAGGGCTCGGAGCCAATCGAGATTCCGTCGCAACTCCTCGATCCCGAGAAACAGGCGCTCGATGGGCTGGCCGAGGTGCTGGCCGACCAGGACGATGCACTCTTGGAAAAACTGATCGAGGAAGTCGCGCCGACATCGGCGGAAATCTACCAGCAATTGCGCAAGGACCAGGCCAGCGGCACGATCGTCGAGGTCCTGCTTGGATCGGCCGCGCGAGGGCAGGGCATCTTGCCGCTTTGGAAGACGATGCGGCATGATGTGCCGGACGCGGCCGAAACCGCTGTCCATCGCGGCGTCGCGGCTGGTGAGGTGCCGCTCGTTCAAATCTTCAAGACGGTGCAGGCGGGCAAGCTTTCCTATGGCCGGATCTGGCGCGGCGTGCTGCGCGACGGCGCGACCTTCGAAGGAGCGCGCGTCGGCGGCATTCACCGTTATACCGGCGGCGAACCGGTCAGGACGCCGGAAGCCGATGCGGGGGAGTTGGTCGCGCTCGGCCGGCTCGATGGGGTCGCGACCGGGGCGATCCTTGGAATCTTGGGCGCGACAGCGTCATTGCCCTTTCCAACGCCCTCGCCCCCGGTCTATGCGCTCACGATCATGGCAAAAGACCGCAAGGACGATGTCAAGCTTTCAGGCGCGTTGCACAAGCTCGTTTCGGAAGACCCGGCCCTTGGCGTCGAACACGCCGCGGAAACCGCCGAGACGATCTTGAAGGGGCAAGGCGAAATTCATCTCAACGCGGCCCTCGAACGGCTCGCCACAACCTACAATCTCCAGATTGCCACTGCCCCTCCGAAAATTGCGTTCAAGGAAACGATCAAGCGCCGGGTGCTCCAGCATTCCCGGCTCAAACGCCAAACTGGCGGTCATGGCCAATTCGCCGACGTGAAGCTGGAGATCGAGCCGCGCGGCCGTGGCGAGGGCTTTCTGTTCACCGATAAAATCGTGGGGGGCACGGTGCCGAGGCAATATATTCCGGCGGTCCGCGAAGCGGCCGAGGAGGCCATGCAAAAGGGACCATTCGGCTATCCCGTCGTCGATGTCGGGGTGACCGTGGTCGATGGCACCTTCCACGCCGTGGACAGCTCCGACATGGCATTTAGAACCGCGACCCGCTTAGGGATCGGCGAGGGTCTCGCCAAGGCGGAGCCCGTTTTGCTCGAGCCGATCGAACACGTCACGGCGAGCGTGCCGAACATTTTCACCGCCGCGGCGCAGCGCTTGCTGACCGGACGCCGGGGCCAAATCCTTGGCTATGCGGAGCGGCCCGGCTGGCCTGGCTGGGACGACGTCGCGGCGCTTGTGCCGGCCGCGGAGTTGCATGATTTTATCATCGAACTCCGGTCCGACACCATGGGGCTTGGCCACTATCGCCGGCGCTTCGATCATCTCGCGGAAGCCCGCGGCATGACGCCGTAGCGGCAGCGCGTAAACGCGGCATCTGCCGCCTAGCCCTATCGCTTAAACCCCCATCGACTGACGTGACCCCACGAATTTCCTCCAAAGCTTCGTAAGATCGGACCGAAAGAAGGACCGGACTATGAAGCGCAGCTGGTTTTCGGAAGAGCAGATCATCGGGATTTTTAAGGAGAGGCCGCTGGAGTTTCGGTTGCTGAGCTGGGTGCTGAATTCCGACGCGAAGCGCAACGCCTGAGTGCATTGAACCTTAACGATTTTCCTTTTCCCGGAGCCGCCTTCGCATCTCCGAAATCTGGCAGAAGGCGGCGAGATGGGAAGGAAAATCTTGCCTTTCCCCGGTGAGCCCGAGCACTTGCGGGCGTTGCACTTCGCGTCGGAATCCACCGTCACGTCGCCCTCTGTCGATGCTTCACAACACCGACTGAACCGCAAGTCACCGATATCAGGCAGACACTCCGAGATTTGGTATAACGGCGAGCAGATCCTTCTTAAAATACTCGTGCGCTGTGATCTCATGGTGAATCACACGGTGCAGCCGTTGGAAGGCCTTAGAAAGGATGAAGGAATAGCCTGCAGAAAAGTTGGAAGTTGGCTCAACATAGTTTTGAAGAAACCCCTGAAAGAAAGATAACTCAAATATCGCAAAGAGCAAGTCGTCGTGCCACGCTTCTTTGCCCAAAATTTTCTCGTCGTCCAGCAATCGTCCCCACGCCTTTAATCCTTCAACTATCGCAAGATAATTGCCAAAGCGCGCTTCATTGTTCCCTATCAGCGGAGTATCAATTGCGTTAGCAAGACCTGAGAGGCCCAAAGGTTCCATTAATTCAGGATGGGCCGCGATGGCGATTTCAGCCATCCGGCCGGCGGCGACTTGCCTCTTGATGAACGACTCTACTGAATAGGAGTGGTAGTGCTCACCAATCGATCCTGGATCGTAGAAAATGCGAAAGCCTTGCGGCTCTTTTGTCCGGCGGTACGCAAATTCCCCGTCTTCAAACGCCGCCAAACTGAAGGCGGGGCTGAAGCCATCGATCAACCAATCGGCGACTATGGCTTTCTTGATGGACAAGTTACTGGTGTAGAAAAATCTCCAGTCGAGCCAGGTGTAAGGCGCAAGATCCGCAAAGCCGAACTGTTCCCCGCCATGCCCTTGAACATGAGACATAACGAAGTTGACATTAAAACCAGGGCGAAAGGGCCAGACGCACTTTCCTAGAACCGCGAACCTGTCGGATTCATATGATCCATGTAACCGGCTGTGAACTCGGAAAAAATCATCATTCAGGGGCTGAATATCATCGCCAATAAAAAGAATAGTATTATGTTTTGCCATCGTCACGCCGACGTTTCTTGCTTGCCCCGGACCTGCATTGGGAACACGGGTCCAGACGAGGGAGGGTGTTTCCTTGCCCAAGCGTTCCAGAACGGCGGGGGTGTCGTCCGAAGATCCATCATCCACCACTACGAACTCGAGTTCAACGCTGCCGCTGTTCCTGGCGCAGGCGCGCAGACACTCGGCTAACAAGCTAGCTCGATTGCAGGTGGGAATAACGACCGAAATCGGTGCGTAGACCGAATCGACCCGGAAATTGCCATCCATAATTTTCTCCTTGACCGGCCCCGCCCAAAGCACCACCTGCGCCTCGTTGTCGCCACGCCGATCCTTGACGAGGCTTCAGCCGGTATCTGGAACCCCCAGCGGCCTTACGTCGCGTCCTTCATTCAAACCATGGTAAAGGAAGTGAACAAGCGGGTTGACCCTGGTGCGCGCCACGTCTGGGTAAGTAGCTAAATAGGTTTTCGAAGAGAATAGTTGGCTAGGATCCCGTCCCTCTTGCCCACCGTGGAGCAAGAAATGGAGCAATGCCGAAGTGCCGGATTGGGCCACATCGGCATTCTGTTCTAAATACCACTGCGTATCGAATAGTCCTGACATAGCAATGGCAAACATTTGCTGGCCTTTACCTGTTGCAAGTAATCCTCGTTCCAGACGCGGCAGAATTCGGGGGATAAACCTTTTCTGCGATAATTGATGGGCGCTTTGCGTGCCGGCAACGCTGTCACGATGCGATCTGTCCGAGAAAATATATGAGGCATGGCAGAAATCGATAATACCGCTCATGAGACGGTTCTGACTTTCAGCGATCGCTTCCAAAGCCTGCACATTCATGCTGGCAGCGGTTGGGGCGCAATTCGACTGATGCCTCCAAAAGCTGGCGGCGAGAGACCGTCGTAAATGTAACTTGTGTAATTGTAAACTGTCGCTGTATGAGCTGCTCCTTGCCAAACTTGCTAATAACCGCCCATTTGCATTCTTTTCAAATGTGAGATGCCGTTCGAGTGCCAAATTTCGACTGATCTGCTCTTCGAGGTGCCGGCCCGCGTTGGCTAGTTCGTAATTCAACCCTTCCAATCGAGCATCGTGTTCCGCCGCTAGCGCGGCCTTTTCTTGCTTCAACTGGTCAATGGTTGAAATCGTAGCCGCGTATGCCGCAAAAATATGTCGGGACGATCGTTGTTCGACGGCCAGATGTTCTTGTGACGTCAATGCAATAGCGTTGGATTGTTCGAGAATGGATTTTAATTGTCGCTCGGAATCAATCTTGGGTCTCACCTCTTGCTCAAGCTGTGCAGCGTTATCCTTTGCACGGCTCAACTCGTCTTCCAAATAACTCCTCTGCTGAAGTACTTCGCTGAGCCGCTGTTCAAGTTCCCAGAGCCGCGTTTGCGATGCTCGTAACTCGCCATCGAGGGTCGCGGCTTGCTGGTGCAATCCGGAGACTTCCGCGTCCCGAGAAGCGAGCGCTGCCGCCGCGCGTTCGCGGCGCGAACGCTCCTCTCCGATCTCCGCGGCCTGCGCCTCGTTCGCAGCACGAAGCTGTTCCGCATCGTTTGCTTTTTGGGCGTTCGCATCGGTTGCTTCTGTCAGACGTTGATCACGCTCCGCGAAGACGGAAGCCAAATTAGACGACACCCGGTCGAAATCAGCCCTCACCTGATCCAGCTTCTGCAGCACCTCCTGTTTAAGAGAATCCGTTCGGAGTTTTTTCAGGCTGACGTAGGCATCTTTGGTCCAGTCAGGGATGTTCGAATGGCTTCGAAACTCGTTATCGCCAAACATATTCCTGCGCAGCCTGCGATCGAGATAAATGTCGACCTGCCGTTCGGCTTTAGGAGACCGCCGCGGAAAAGCAAGCCCAATTTCCTTGGAACACTGATCAACAACTGAACGCCAATCGCCGAGTAGAGCCTCGTAAGCTATGAATGCACGAGGGAGATCACGTGTCCAAAATTCTGCTTCCAGGACATGCCGGGTCCACACAAGCAGGCTTTCCTGGATGGGTAGGTTATCGCGCTTTCTCAGAGACGATGCGACGTCCATAGGATTGCGGAATGGTGTAACAATCTTGATGTTGGCATCGAGAAGCGTGGCAACCTCACGCCAAATCGGCACGAAACGGCAGATGCGTGGATCTTTGACGACAATAAGCTCGGCGTTCTCATATTCTTCGCGAACAATTTCCGCCAAGCGCGCGGCAAATGTGCGAGCCAAAGTGGATTTGAAAAAATCTTCGCTCAACGCGTTCCAGTCGTACCATTTGCTACCGATCTCATTCAGCATTTTGTCGTGTTCGACAAGTAGGCGCGGCGACTCGAAATGCCCCATTTCGTTGCCGCAACGACCGCTCAGTAAATTACGAGGCAGTGCGGCGCCAAGCATTGCAAAGGTGTTGGTATAGGCGGATGTGCCGCTGCGATGCATGCCGAGGACGAGCAAGAGCGTCCGGCGAGGATGGCGCTCTAATGTGGCCGTCTCGCCGCCTCCGCCAGAAACCCCGGCCTTTTTAGGTTGAGCTTTCCCATGCGATCTCTTTGAAGGAGATTTCTTAGATGCCACGCTTTCTCTCCCCACTTAAATACCTAGTGTCGCGTCTAACGCAAAAATTACAATTACGGCTCTGCCAAAATGTGTCTTACTCCATTGATCTGCAAATCTTATCGCTACGTATCGCGCATAGTTTTGCCAGAGACACTACACTAAATGTCGAGGCTGAGTTCAAAACACCAAACTCAGGCACGTAGAAAAAACGACCCCCCAACGGGTCCTTGCCTTGCTTCATTCCAGATCGAAATCCATTTAAGGGGCGCCAAGTTTATTTCGAAATCTGCCGCATTGCCATCGACCAGCTGCGATCATAGGCTTGGGCAATCGTTTCGGCCGAAAAACGATCTAGAATATCCCCGCGCCTCCGCATCGCATTTTCGGAAAATTCCGTCAATCTTTCCCGGAACTCAATGAAAGATTGCCAGTTCAGTTCGGCATTTCCCCATTCGCCGATGATAATCCCCGACTTGTACTCGTTCAAAACCAGAGCGATGTCGCCAACGTCGGTCGCCAGCGCGGGCTTGCCAAAAGCGAGCGTCTCCAACATCGCTATCGGCAAACCTTCGAAAGCCGAGAGGATGACAAGGCCGTCGATCAAGTTCATGACCTGGCAGACGTCGTCATATCTTTGCAGCCTAGTGACGTTGCGCAGACGATGACACGCGATATAGTCGTCGCATTCGTCCGCAAGCTCTCCGTCTCCGATCAGCATGAAGTGGTCAGTATTTTCGATATCCCGAGAGCGACGAGCTAGGTCCAGAAAATCGAGCGGTCGTTTCTGGGGAGTCAATCGCCCTATAAATGCGAACACACGATGATCGTAGTCGATGCCCATGGCGCGCAGGGCTGCGCGCCTCTTTTCCATGAGATGATCCCCGTCGACAAAGCCTGCCCGCAAACGATCAGAGTTGATACAAGGATAATTTAAATCGACTCGGTTCTTCGGCATTCGAAAGTTCGAAACGAATTTGCGCATGATGCGCTCATTCGTTGCGATAAATCTGTCAAACGATTGAATTCCATTTGACCTATAATATTCTATCCAACCGACATCGGAGTCGTATACTTGTTGATCGACAATGGCGGTCTTGCCAAATACGCGCCGGAAATAAATGGCGCCGCGTGCCAACCACGGTGAACCGTTGCAAATATAAACGACATCAGGCCTAAACGACTGTTTGATTGCTTCCAACATGACGATATGCCGATCGACATTTGCTACCTCTGCGAGATCCAAGCAAGGCACTTCTAATTCGTCAAGCTGATGGTGCAGGCTGTTTTGGTGTGCGGCCAAACGCTCTGACGTCACGACGAGGAAATCATACTTGTGTTTCAAAGCGCGAAGAATTTCAACGGTATTACGCTCGACGCCACCAAGCGCCATAAAAATTGGAAAGACGAGACACCGTGGCCGTCCAGAAGACGCAGGCAGCGTGGGTAAGTTCAATGGCCGCGCAGTTATTCTTGTGAAAGCTCGAGGCTGCCCCGCCCCCACGATGATATCAGCCCCCTCCCAGCGCACATCTTCGAAACCTGGAACGATTCTCAGGTCGATTTTCTGCAAAGTCTCACTATGAAAAGCAGGAACATGCCGTACGAGTCTTCCGCGTCGAGCATGAATTGACTGTCCCGATGCAAGCGGATCTTTGATCGTTCGGCCGATGACATTTGCCTTGACGCTTTCGACATAAACGAATGGAAGCTCCTCGAGAGTTTCCGACAAGAAGACGAAATCGTAGTCTTCCTGGGCAAGACACAGGGCGGCATTGGCCAAGGCTCTAGGTGCATAAACGGCCTCCTTGGAGGGCAGAGATACTATACCGTCATCCTCTGTTTGACTTATGACCGCTCCGCTTCCGTTCGAGAAACATCTGTCGGCCAGATCATGCGCCTCCGTGTCGGAGCGTCCAATGTCGCGATCTCGTACATAATGCCCTAAATGACGATTGCTTCGCAAGGCAACAATCGTTGATGGGTCTTTGTCGATCCAGGGGTAATCTTCAAGAAGCCAAGCGAACAACCTGACCACTTCGCCATCGACATGCGGCGATTGCTCTTTGATCGTATTTGTGGCGTGTGCTCTATATTTGGTCAACGGATGAGCCGAAAAAATAGCTTTGCCTTCGAGGCAAGCGCGCAGGGCGAAATCCCAGTCGTGACACCACCGAAGATCACGAAATCCACCGAGCTTACTGTACAAGTCCTTCGTAAACAGCATATTGCTCGTGGTGGCTATAATGTTCTGTGAGCAAAGGATTCGAAATAAATTGAGCTCTTTGTTTATATTTATGTTTTGCAGCTCGAATGGAAGGGGGTATTCTGGTTCGAAATGACCCCTCTTTGTTCCAATTATCGAAGAGGATTCATCGATGATCAACATGGTTCCAGCGACAAAATTGCACTTCTGACTTCTGGCTATTTCATGGACAAGTTCAAACCTATTCGCGCAAAATTGGTCGTCGGAATTCAATACAGCTATCCATGCACCGGCGACCGCGTGACACAATTGATTGAGGCGCTCGTGGGCACCCATATTTCCAGCTGGCCCCCCGGGCAGCAGCTTCACCAAGGGGCCATATTGCCGCGAAATTGTCTGGACGAGTTCCGCCGATCCATCGGTTGACCCGTCGTCAACGACTAGGACTTCTTGAACGAGTCTACTGCCTAGCGCTGATTCGACTGCTTCTCTTACATAATGTTTGTGATTATACACAGGTATGATAACACTAAACATGGGCCCCGCCAGGGCTTTGCAAAAGGATGAGAGTGCGTAACATCAATCGCAGAACTCGGCAAGGCACCGTCAAGTTGGTGGCGCTTCGTCAGCGAGCTACCGATCATGCGGCGAGGTCAATCGCTTGATCGGATGATAGCCTTTCGTCATTGTTTACGGCGTCTCCTTTTATGGATCGCGGCGGATGACGCTGCAACTGCGCCCTGAGGGGCACGGCATCAACCGCAAGCGCGTGCCGCGGCTCAGGAAGCGCTGGCGAACATACGGCAAGCCGGAGATTTTCAACACCGATCTGGGCAGCCAGTAAGAAGGAAAGGAACGGATCCGATTTCCAACTTAAGAATCACCGGCCCCTGGTCCTCATGACGAAGTGCACCACCTCACCACTACCCGATTAGGGGTAGTGGGCTACTTTGATTGTGGCCGCGCTTCCCACGCCTCCAACACGCCCACGATATCACCGATTTCCCAAAGCCGCTTCGTCACGCCAGCAGCCATAGCTGGCGTCATCTTGAGCGTCTGATGGATGCGGACGAAGTTGTAATACATCGCGAACAGCGCGACCGAATGCGCATGGTTCTCTACCTTTTTTGAAAAGCCATTCGTAAGCCGAGTGAAGCGGCGAGTGTGCATTCTCACGCTCAGATTCGAGCGCTCCGAATGGGACGTACTGACATGTTTCATGTCAGGGTTGCCCCCGATTCGCGTCTTGATCGCTTCCGTACATTCGGCCGGGCTGTAGCGACCCTTTGCGCCTTCCGGAGCCTCACCATAAGTTTTGACCAGCATCGCATAATCGATATCGCTACCGAACGCGCCTTCAACGGCCTCAAGGTACGCCTTATGCCCGTCGCTAGTGAATTGAACGCGATTGGCGAGCCGAGATGCAAGGTCATCTATAAAGATGACTGCGGCGTCGCTGTCGCGACCGCCAATGAACCACGACGGGATCAACTTGGAATCGGCGTCGATAGCGGTCCAGGTCCACACGTCGCCAGCATTCGCCGGCGCCTTCTTGGCGGTCGCGACGTTCTTCTGCTTCACGTAGATGAACGCCCAAATTTCATCGACCTGAATGCGCTTGCAGGTCAGGTTGCGTAACACGCGGTCTTGATACCAATCTGCCGCGGCTGACGGCCTTCTTGCCTGCGCCTGTCAGACGCGTCACGGCCGGATCGAATGGCCTTCACAGAGAAGATGAAGGATGCAGCGCGTTCTTCTGGAGCGAGGCGGTTCATGAAATATCCATTTGCTATCCGTATTTAATCCTGATAGTATCAGGATATGATTGGACATGCAAGAGGATATCGGTATGATCTTCCAGATTCCAGAACTGCCGGAACTATCTCGAAGTTATTGCAAAGATTGACACTCTGCGGCGCCAATTGCGGTACGCAACCCAAACGAACCCGCGCCGATGGACAGGTCTGTTACGTCGATCCACCTTCGCGCGCGCCATCCAGGGGTCGAACAGCATAGAGGGCTATAACGTCACATACGAAGATGCTGTCGCGGCCATCGAAGGGGAGGAACCGCTAGACGAGAAAACCGAATCTTGGCTGGCCGTGAATGGCTGTCGGTCTGCAATGAGCTACGTCCTTCAACTGTCAGACGACCCTTTTTATATGCACAACGAAGGCACGATCCGAAGCCTTCATTACATTATGCTAGACTATGACTTGTCCAAGCATCCCGGACGGTGGCGCCCGGGCAGCATATTCGTCAGACATGAGCCGACCGGAGGAATCGTTTACGAGGGGCCGGACATATCTCTCGTACCGTCATTGATGAACGAACTTATCAATTCGTTAAACGGACCTAGCGCGCTGCCCGCCATCGTGCGCGCCGCAATGGCACATCTGAACTTAGTGATGATCCATCCGTTTTCAGATGGGAACGGCCGGATGGGCCGCGCCGTCCAAACTATGGTGCTGTCACGCGAAGGTATTTTGGACCCCCGCTTTTCCAGCATCGAAGAATACCTTGGACATAATACATCAGATTACTATGAAATATTGGCAAAGACCGGACAAGGCGCTTGGCACCCACACAATGACGCCCTTCCATGGGCCAAATTTTGCCTTACGGCGCATTATAGACAGGCCGAAACAATACTTAGGCGGCTCAAGGAAATTGAGCGGGTGTGGAACAAGCTGGTCGAAGAACTAAAGAACTACCGCCTCAACGAACGGATGCTTCTAGCGCTGCTGGACGCTTCTCTAGGCGTTCGAATTCGTAATGCGAGCTACAGAAATCTAGCCGAAATCTCTGACGAAGTGGCCGGCAAAGACTTAAGGGCGCTCGTCAAACATGGCCTTTTGATCCCACAAGGAGAAAGAAGAGGCCGGATTTATATCGCGAGCGACTGGCTAAAGGAAACTCGTGACAGCGTGCGCGAGAGAAAGACCGTAACAGACCCGTTTACTAACATAGTTGTTGATTCACGCACGAACAGCAATCAGTTAAGCTTCCGGGGATTTGGGTCTTAACGGGCGTTTCGTTTTTGGGTAGCCCCCTCATCCTTCGTCGCGGTCTGACGCGGTCGAGCATTTTCATCTCGTACATCGCCCGATGCGATATCGATCATGAGCTTGGCGAGTTGGGCGGGATCGCGGGGGCGCTTAAGGCGTTTGTCTGGCATGGTATGAATATGCGCTAAGATTCGTCAGGTTTCCCAGCGGCTTATAATTATGGCAATTCAAAAGAACCCACTACCCGATTAGGGGTAGTGGTACAGTTTGAATAAGGCATCCTGTCTCTAGGCTCACTTACAAACAAACCTCGGATGGCGAGCGCGGCGGGACTCGAACCCGCACCCTCCAGATTCGAAGTCTGGCGATCTATCCAGTTGATCGTACGCGCCCTATTTTAAAGCGTCTTTTACCATGGCGTTCCCCCTACGGCGCATTTTTCCTCGCGCGATCGGTCTGTGTGGCTCCAAAGTGACACATTTGACCGATTCTCCTTGCGCGCCGCTCGTAATAATTTGACAGGAGTCAAGAGGCATATACATATTGTTGTGGAAAAGGTCGCGTACCCTGGAGGGCTAATGCGATGGCTATTAGGGATCAGTTCGTAGCGGCGATGCCGTTTATCGTCGGGATTGGCGTACCGATCGGACTGCTGCTTTCAGGGACGGCGCTTCCAATCGCCTATGATCTCAAGGGAAGTGTGGGAGAATTGAAAAGTTCGGTAGCAAATATTCAACGACAGATTGACGCAGAAGATATCCAACTCACAACTTTGGTATCGGGGAAAAACGAAGCAGAAACAGAACCCTAAACTGCTTCTTGTGCGGCAAGGAATACAGTTGCAGAGGGGTATTCATTTGCCTTTGTGAATGGATCAATTGTCGTGTTTCCAAAAACTCCTGAAGCAGAAGGCAAGTTAATTAAATCGGGGTACTGGAAACAGGAAATCACGCCTGTAATATCCGGCTACGTGCTGCTCAAACGTTAATATATTGCTATGGACGTCGGGTTTTCATTTTGAACCTGCCACGTGGTAACATCAGGTGGTTTGGCGCGCGGCTTCCCATGCTTCCAACACATTAACGATGTCGCGAATTTCCCAAAGCCTCTTGGTCACACCAGCGGCCATCGCTGGAGTTACCTTGAGCGTTTGATGGAGGCGCACGAAATTGTAGTGCATAAAATAAATTGACATCATGGGCACCTCGAAAAATAT
>QHBR01000234.1 GCA_003244015.1 Hyphomicrobiales bacterium
AATGCCGCCATGCTGCCGTTGGTCGGCCAGAAATTGGCTTTGCAGGACGAGAACGAAGGCACCGCTCTCATGTCGGGCTGTATCGTCGCGGCGCAGGTCGTCATGGTGCCGATGGCGATTCTCGTTGGCCGAAAGGCCGATATTTGGGGCCGAAAGCCTCTATTTCTCGCCGGATTGGCCATCCTGTCCCTGCGCGGTTTTCTCTACCCATTATCGAATGATCGCTTTTGGTTGTTCGCGGTCCAAAGTCTCGATGGCATCGGCGCGGCCTTTATGGCGCGCTTTTTCCTCTCATTGTCGCGGATCTGACGCGCGGCACCGGCCATTTCAATCTGGCCCAAGGAGCCGTGATTACGGCGCAAGGCATTGGTGCGGCACTTAGCACGTCTTTGGCGGATTTCTGCTGTATTTCTTTGGCATGCCGGAAACGCTGGGTCTCGATGCGGCCGCGCTCGCAATCGCTAAACGAGCACTCACCCCATGAGCCTTGCTTCAAACGACTGGGGGACGGCCGCCACGATTGCGGTCTTCGTTTTGACCTATGCGGGAGTGGCACTCGGCCGCGCACCGGGGTTGCGGATCGACCGCGCCGGCATGGCCCTCGTTGGCGCAAACCTGATGATCGGTCTCGGGTCTTTGAGTCTTTCTGAAGCGCTCAAAGCCGTCGATCTCGATGCCATCGCGCTCTTGCTCGGCATGATGATCATTGTTAGCCAATTGCGCGTTTCAGGTTTTTTCGAACTCGCGGCCCGTTTCGCCCTGCGCCGCGCCCATTCGGCGCCGGTACTTTTGACCGCGATCGTAATCGTCACCGGATTTTTCTCCGCCTTTCTCGTAAATGACGCGATTTGTCTTGTGATGGCGCCTCTTGTCATTGACGTCACCCGTGCCTTGCGCCGCAACCCTGTGCCGTATCTCCTGGCGGTCGCCATGGCCTCGAACGCGGGCAGCGCCGCGACCTTCACCGGCAATCCGCAAAACATGATCATCGGCGTGGCATCGCATCTTTCCTACGCGGACTTCGCGGGCAAGCTCGCCCCGGCGGCGGCAGTTGCCCTCGCGCTGACGGCGGCCCTCATCATCCTGTTTTATCGTGGGGAATTCTCGACCGCTTTCGGTCCCAGCGCGAAGGAGCCGCGCCCGCGCCGGCATCCAATGCAGCTCGCCAAGGGAATGCTCGTGACCTTGGGGGTCATCGCCAGTTTCTTTGCAGGGGTTCCAATCGCCGAAGCAGCGCTCATCGGCGGCTCGCTGCTTCTTCTGTCGCGCGCTGTTGATCCGCAAAAACTTTATGCCGGAATAGACGGCGGCCTTTTGTTGATGTTCGCAGGCCTTTTTATCGTCGTCGCGGGCGCCGAAAAGGTGCTTTTGACGGCGAATCTCACGGCGGTAGTGACGCGGCTTCATTTCGAAAATGCCTGGATTTTGTCTGGCGTGACGGCCTTACTCTCAAACCTCGTGAGCAACGTGCCGGCGGTTTTGATCTTGAAGCCGTTCGTCATGAACTTGCCGGATCCAGGTCGGGCTTGGCGGATCGTGGCGATGAGTTCCACCTTCGCCGGAAACCTTACCTTGATAGGTTCGGTCGCGAATCTCATCGTTGCCGAACGGGCGAAGCAAGCGGGGGTAACGATCTCTTTTCTCGCCTATTGGCGGATCGGCCGTCCATTGACGCTTGCGAGCCTCGGTTTCGGCACATGGTGGCTCGCGTGACGGGAAGCCGTTCGCGAAATCATACTGTCACGGATTTTATGTCCTTACGTCAACTCCGGCGGACTCATGCTGTCATGGAACAGTCGCAGAGGGCTCGCTTTCCCTTTGGACCTGGGCTATTTTAAGTTCCCGCCGGCTCCGGCTTTACTATGGGGCTCTTCATGGCCGCCGCAACTTCCACTAACCGCGGCAAAACCGCGCCGCGGAAAACGCAAAACGCGCGCGCGAACGGCGCCGCTTTCAGCAAGGAAGAGGAGCTGGCCGCCTTTCGCAACATGCTCCTCATCCGCCGGTTCGAGGAAAAAGCGGGGCAGATGTATGGCATGGGTCTCATCGGCGGTTTTTGCCATCTCTACATCGGTCAAGAGGCAGTCGTCACCGGAGTCATAATGGCGGCGGCGGAAGGCGATCAGACCATCACCGGCTACCGCGATCATGGCCATATGCTTGGCTGCGGCATGGACCCCAAGGCCGTCATGGCGGAATTGACCGGGCGCAAGAGCGGCGCCTCGAAAGGGAAGGGCGGCTCCATGCACATGTTTTCGAAGGCAAACCATTTTTATGGCGGCCACGGTATCGTGGGGGCGCAGGTGCCGCTCGGCAGCGGGCTGGCGTTCGCCAACCGTTATCGCCGCAATGGCAACATTTGCTTCACTTATTTCGGCGACGGCGCGGCGAACCAAGGTCAAGTCTACGAAAGTTTCAACATGGCGGAACTCTGGAAACTGCCTGTCGTCTATATTATCGAAAATAACCGCTATGCCATGGGCACGTCCGTCACGAGGTCTTCGGCGCTGACGGATTTTTCCAAACGCGGCCAGTCGTTCAACATTCCGGGCGAGCAGGTCGACGGCATGGATGTTCGCGCAGTAAAAGCCGCCGCGACCCGCGCCGCTGAATGGTGCCGGACAGGCGATGGCCCGATGATCCTCGAAATGCAGACCTACCGCTATCGCGGCCATTCGATGTCGGACCCGGCGAAATACCGTTCTAAAGATGAAGTGCAAAAAATGCGCGAGGAACGTGATCCGATCGAACAGGTCCGCGCGCGCTTGTTGACGAGCAAGCAAGCCAGCGAAGACGATCTCAAGAAGATCGATGCGGCGATCCGTGCCGTCGTTGCCGAGGCCGCGGAATTTGCCTCGCATGAGCCGGAGCCGGACCCGGCTGAGATATGGACCGACGTTTTGGGATAATCGGCAGAGAAAGAATTGGGCAAGACCATTGCAAGGACACCAGATGGCGACGAACATTCTCATGCCCGCGCTTTCGCCGACGATGGAGAAAGGCAGGCTTGCGAAGTGGCTGAAAAAAGAAGGTGACGCGGTGCGCTCGGGCGATGTCCTCGCGGAGATCGAAACCGACAAAGCGACCATGGAGGTAGAGGCGATAGAGGACGGCACGCTTGTCAAGATTCTGGTGCCGGACGGGACCGACAATGTTGCGGTTAATACGCCAATTGCGGTGATCGAGGCGGACGGCGAAGACGTGCAGGCCCTCGGGCCGCCCGCGCCCGCAGCCGCGTTAAGCGAATCGGCGAAAGGCTTCGGCCCTGCAATTCCCAAAGACAAGGCCATGGTCACACTCAGCGTGCGCGAAGCCTTGCGCGACGCGATGGCCGAGGAGATGCGCCGCGACGACAGCGTTTTCATCATCGGCGAAGAGGTAGCCGAATACGAAGGTGCCTATAAAGTCACCCAGGGGTTATTGCAGGAATTTGGCGCCCGCCGGGTGGTCGATACGCCGATTACCGAACATGGTTTTGCCGGGCTCGGAATAGGTGCTGCCTTTGCCGGCCTCCGCCCGATCGTCGAATTCATGACCTTCAACTTCGCGATGCAGGCGATGGACCAGATCATCAATTCCGCCGCCAAGACCCGCTATATGTCCGGTGCCCAAATGGACTGCCCTATCGTGTTTCGCGGCCCCAATGGCGCGGCGGCGCGGGTGGCCGCGCAACACAGCCAGGATTATGCCGCGTGGTATTCGCATATTCCGGGGCTCAAAGTCGTCACGCCCTATACGGCGGCCGACGCCAAAGGGCTTTTGAAAAGCGCGATCCGCGATCCGAATCCGGTCATCTTTCTTGAGAATGAAATCCTTTATGGGCACAAATTCGAAGTGCCCGCGGGCGACGATTTTCTCGTTCCGATCGGCAAGGCGCGGATCGCACGCGCGGGCAAGGATGTCACACTTGTTTCCTTCGGCATCGGCATGGACTATGCGCTGAAAGCGGCGGATGAGCTGGAGCGCGAAGGGGTCAGTGCCGAAGCCATTGATCTCCGCACGATCCGCCCGATGGATAGCGAAACGATTATCCAATCGGTCAAGAAAACCGGCCGCTGCATTACCGTGGAGGAAGGTTGGCCGCAAAGCGGTGTCGGCGCCGAGATCATGGCAAAAATCATGGAAGACGCCTTCGATTACCTCGATGCGCCGGTGATGCGGATTTGCGGCAAGGATGTGCCTATGCCTTATGCCGCAAACCTAGAAAAGCTCGCTCTGCCGAATGTCAAAGAGGTGGTGCAGGCGGCGAAAGCGGTGCTCTATCGTTGAGCGCCAAATTGATATGAGTCCTGCCATGCCGATAGACATTCTAATGCCAGCCCTTTCACCGACCATGGAAAAAGGCAATCTTGCGCGCTGGCTGAAGAAGGAAGGCGATAAAGTCAAGCCGGGCGATGTGCTCGCAGAGATCGAGACCGACAAGGCGACCATGGAAGTCGAAGCGATCGACGAAGGCGTGCTCGCCAAGATCGTGGTGCCGGAGGGGACCGCCGATGTTCCCGTTAACAATGTCATCGGGTTGATCGCGGGCGAGGGAGAAAACGCAAAGTCTGTTGCCGCGAGCGGGCCTTTTCCTATGAGCGAGAAAACCCTGGACGCGCCGCCCGCCGTGCCAAACGCTCCAGCGGTCGCGTCTCGCACTCTTAATGCGGAAAGTAGCCCACGCATTTTCGCCTCGCCGCTTGCACGCCGCATCGCTAAGGAATGGGGGCTCGATCTTGCTTCGACCACAGGCACTGGTCCGCACGGCCGCATCGTCGAGCGCGATGTTAAAACTGCGCTCGCGCACGCTCCGGCCGCGGTTCCAGCGCAAGACACCAAGGCACCGTCTGTTCCTTTGTCCACGCCGCCGAACGAACTCGTCAGAAAAAATTTCGCGCTGGGCTCTTTCGAGGAAATCCTACATGATTCGATGCGCAAGACCATCGCCCGCAGACTCGTCGAGGCAAGTCGGACGATTCCACACTTTTATCTTACCGCCGATTGCAACCTCGACACTCTCCTGAGATTGCGCGAAGCGATCAACGCCGCCGCGCTCATGGATAAGGATGCCAAGCCTGCTTATAAAATCTCGGTCAATGATTTCATCATTAAGGCGCTGGCGCTCGCGCTCATCCGCGTCCCGGACGCCAATGTGACCTGGACAGAGAGCGCCATGTTGAAACATAAGCACGCCGACATCGGCGTCGCGGTGGCAATCCCGGGCGGTCTGATCACGCCCGTTGTCCGCGCTGCCGAGGCCAAAAGTTTGTCCGTGATATCGAGCGAGATGAAGGATTTTTCCGCCCGCGCCCGTGCCCGCAAGCTGATGCCGGAGGAATATCAGGGCGGCTCAACCGCGGTGTCCAACCTTGGCATGTTTGGCATCAAAAGTTTTTCCGCCATTATCAATCCGCCGCAAGCGACGATTCTCGCGGTTGGCGCGGCGGAGCAGCGCGTCATCGTCAAGGACGACGCGCCAGCCGTCGCAAGTTTGATGTGCGTGACGCTTTCCTGCGATCACCGCGCGGTCGACGGTGATTTGGGCGCAAGACTTCTCGCGGCGTTCAAAACTCTGGTCGAACAACCGGCGGGAATGCTCGTGTGACGCCCTAACCCTATCCTTCCCACAAGAGGGCGGCACCATGGCTGACGCTTACGATATTCTCGTCGTTGGCGGCGGGCCGGGCGGCTATGTCGCGGCGATCCGCGCGGCGCAGCTCGGCTTCAAAACGGCTGTCGTCGAGCGCGAGCATCTTGGCGGCATCTGTCTCAACTGGGGCTGCATTCCCACCAAGGCATTGTTGCGCTCGGCGGAAATTTTTCATTATCTCAACCATGCCAAGGATTATGGCCTCAAGGTGGATGGCAAAATCGGCTTCGATCCCGCCGCCGTCGTAAAAAGATCCCGCGCGGTTTCCGCCCAATTGAACAATGGCGTCGGCTTTCTGCTTAAGAAAAACAAGGTCGACGTCATCTGGGGCGAGGCGACGATCGCGAGTCCCGGCGAGGTTTTGGTTGCGGCATCGAAAAAGCCCGCGATGCAACCGCCAAATCCCATCCCAAAAGGCGTTTTGGGCGCGAGCACCTACAAGGCCAAAAATATCATTGTCGCGACCGGCGCGAGGCCGCGCGTCATACCGGGCATCGAGCCAGACAGAACGCTCATCTGGACCTACTTCGAGGCCATGGTGCCCAAAAAATTTCCAACCTCCCTTATTGTCATGGGTTCGGGTGCTATCGGGATCGAATTCGCCTCCTTCTATCGCACCATGGGCACAAAAGTGACCGTCGTTGAAATATTGCCGCAAATTCTTCCCGCCGAGGATGCGGAGATCGCCGCGCATGCCCGCAAGCGCTTTGAAAAGCAGGGCATGGAAATTTTGACCTCCACCAAAGTGACGCGGGTCGAGAAAAAGCCGGATGGCGTCGTGGCCACTATCGAAGACAGCAAGGGTGCGACGCGGGCTTTGGAAGCCGAACGCATGATTTCCGCGGTGGGCGTTACCGGCAATGTCGAGAACCCCGGGCTTGAGACGCTAGGCGTGAAGATGGAGCGGGGAATTATTGTCGCGGATGGAATGGGGCGCACCAATGTGCCGGGGATTTATGCGATCGGCGATGTCGCCGGCCCGCCGATGCTCGCGCATAAGGCCGAGCATGAAGGGGTGATCTGCGTCGAGGCGATCAAGGGTCTCGATCCGCAGCCGTTGGACAAGACGATGATACCGAGTTGCACCTATTGCAATCCGCAGGTGGCTTCCGTTGGTCTCACCGAGGAAAGAGCTAGAGAGTTGGGTATTGAAGTTAGCATCGGCCGCTTTCCCTTCATCGGCAACGGCAAGGCGATTGCCCTCGGCGAACCCGAGGGACTCGTGAAAACCATGTTCGATGCCAAAACCGGAAAACTTCTTGGCGCCCATATGGTTGGGGCCGAGGTGACCGAGCTTATCCAGGGGTTTGTCATAGCCATGAATTGCGAGACGACCGAGGCGGAACTTATAAATTCAATTTTCTCGCATCCGACCCTGTCGGAGACGATGCATGAGAGCGTGCTGGACGCCTATGGAAGGGTGATCCATGCGTGAACTTATGATGCAATATCGGGTTTCGCTCTTCGAGATAATCCGGAACATCGGGCTCGTTATTGCAGGCGCGATCGGCATTTATCTCGTGTAGAAATGGGTGGTCGCTTCCACAAGCAGGCTGACGCACAACTCCGGCAAGCGAAGCCCGCTAACAGGACATCGTGCCGGATCAACGCATCATTTACGTCTATGACATGCATATCGATCAGACGAGAATATCGGTCTCGCTGGCAACAGTCGAGTTCAGGCCCGCAGGCGCCGGCACGCAACTAATCTTCACGGAGCAGGCGACTCTTCTGGATGGCTACGATAATCCGGTTGAGCGAGAAGAAGGCACGCGGGTAGGGCTGGACAGGCTCGATGCGGAACTCCGGCGCGAGGCGCATAGATCGAAATCAGAGGTTATCGTTACCGGAGCACTAGAAATGAATGAAAGGATACGTCACGAACATGGAAGAAAAACCTAGCATCACAAACAACAAAGCTGTCGTTCAGAGAATCAATCAGGGGCTTCGCCGCGGATGATACGGAGGCGATTCTGTCATGCGTGGCCGATGATGTGCGTTGGGAAGTAGCCGGCGCATTCACGGCCATTGGTAAAGGGCATCTCGAAAAATAC
>QHBR01000069.1 GCA_003244015.1 Hyphomicrobiales bacterium
AGTCACCGGACAGACTCTAAGGGCTCCTCGAACAATAGGCGCTTCCCCCTGCTGCGCAAATCAGATTCAAGCTTCTCATGCTTTGAGCGCGGTTGGCATGGGACAGCGTTTTTTTCGGCGCTATAAAGGTCTCGACGCCAAGGACAGGACGCGGCGGGAGCTTTGACCGGCAACAAAAAGCTCAAGGCGGACGGGACGGCGCGGGACGCGGCGCGGCGGTCGGCCGGCGATACCGAGGACGCCGGACGCAAAGCCGCTGGGCGCATCATGCGTTGACACGAGTTGCAAGTTTCGCTTGGATCCAACGGCCGCCGTTGGGCTCGCGTTGACCCGCAATAACATTTAGTTGAAAAAATATCCGATTGCCTTTGCCGTAGTTTCGCCCGCTTGAATTGCAATTCATGGATCTCATTAGCCGTAAATTTGGGCGCCTTGCAAAGGTCAGGACTCGGGCTGAGCCGATAAGATTTAGGTGGCATGATGGCGGCGAAATCGCCGCCATCATGCCACGGCTAAATATGATTGGAACTGCTAGATTTCCATGCCGCAGTTCTTGAGCGTTCGTGATTCCCGCGGGGCGCATTCGTTGCGTGGACCCACGCGTCGGGGGCGGCGGCCAGATTCAGATTTGGAGCAACAGCGTGTTTGAGTTTTGGATGATCCGGGGCCTGCCGGATTCCGCCAACCCGTCTTGAGCCATCGGTCGATAAACGTGAAGCGCAGTATCATTTTCATTGCCGTATTGATCTTGCTTGCAACTCTTGGCGGCGGCCTTGGGTATTTCCACTTCGTGGTCAAGCCGGGGATGATCAAGCGCTTCATCCTACAGGCGCCTCCTCCCCCCGCTTCGGTCGCGGTCGCCGTCGCCGAAATCGAGACCTGGGCGCCGCGCCTGCCGGCGATTGGGACCTTCAGGGCGGTGCAAGAAATCGATATCGCGCCGCAAATCGGCGGAGCGGTCGTATCGGTCCGCGTCGAGTCGGGCGAGGACGTTGAAAAGGGCGCCCCTCTTTTTGAAATCGACAATACGGTGGAGCAGGCCGATCTCAAGAATAATCTCGCGGTTCTCAAGAACGCCGAGCTGGCGCTCGAAAGGCAGCGTCAGCTGATTTTGCGCGGCAACACGGCCAAGGCAAATTTCGATTCCGCCGAGGCCGCGCGCGATTCCGCCGCCGCCGCCGCCGAACGGGTCCGCGCGATCATCGCCCAGAAAATGCTCACCGCGCCATTCGCCGGGCGGGTCGGTATTCGCAAATTGGATCTCGGACAGTATGTATCGCCGGGAACAAGCCTTATCACCTTGCAGCAACTCGATCCGATTTTCGTCGATTTCCCTATTCCCGAAAAATCGCTTGACGTCCTGAAGCCGGGACAGGCCATCGAAGTCGAGGTCGATGCTTATCCCGGCCAGATTTTCCATGGCGTGATCAAGACCGTCGATGCGCGCATCGCCCAGGATAGCCGCAATGTTTTGGTCCGGGGCCAAATTGACAACAAGAAAAGGCAACTTAGGTCAGGGATGTTCGCCGATGTGAACGTCATCGCGGGTGCGCCCCAAAAGGTCGTGACGCTGCCCCGGACCGCGGTCACTTACTCGCTCTATGGCGACAGCGTTTTCGTCGTGAAGCCCTTCGCGCCGGATACAGGCGGGGCACAGGCGGCGCCGGCCAACGAAGATGCGGTTATGAAAGTCGAACGCCGGGTGGTGCGCACAGGCGACACGCGGGAAGACCGGGTCGCCATCGTCGAGGGCGTCGAGCCGGGCGAAACAATCGTGAGCGAAGGTCAGCTCAAACTGCAGTCTGGTGCGCGGGTGCGCATCGACCCCGCCGCGCGCCTCGAACCGCCAGTGGTGCGGCCGAAGGAATAAGGGATGTCCTTTACCGATATTTTTATCCGGCGGCCGGTATTGGCCAGCGTGGTCAGCCTTTTGATTCTGCTCGCCGGGATTCAATCCGGCCTGAAGCTGCAGGTCCGCCAATTTCCGGAACTCTCGTCGGCCACGATCACCATCACGACGGCCTATCCAGGCGCCAACGCCGATCTGATCAAGGGCTTCATCACGACGCCCCTCATGCAGGCGGCGGCGAGTGCCGAAGGCATCGACACGCTGGTTTCGAATTCGCAGCAGAATACCTCAACGATTACCCTCAACCTTCTCCTCAACGCCAATGCGGACCGCGCCGTCGCCGATGTCTTGGCGAAGGTAAATCAAGTCAAATATCTTTTGCCCCGCGAGGCTTTCGATCCGGTCGTCGTCAAGCAGACTGGCGATTCGACCGCCGTCCTTTATATGTCCTTCAATTCGAAGGTTCTCACCCCCTCGCAAATCACGGATTACCTGAACCGCGTGGTTCAGCCGAGACTGCAGACGATCGATGGGGTCGCCAACGCCCAGATTCTCGGTGGCCAAACCTTTGCGATGCGGGTGTGGCTCAATCCGAACCGGATGGCCGCGCGCGGCGTGACCCCGATCGATGTCTCGGCCGCCCTGGCCGCCAACAATTTCACGGCCGCGGCCGGAGAGATCAAGGGCGATTTCATCCAAACCAGCATCAATGCCGAGACCTCGCTCGATTCTGCGAAGGCCTTCGGCCAGCTGGTCATCGCGGCACGCGGCGACGCGCTGATAAGGCTCGGCGACATAGCCGATATCGAACTCGGCCCGGAGTCGGTCGATTCGTCCTCCGCTTTCGAAGGACTCAAGGCTGTCTTCATTGGCATCTACGCGACCCCGACGGCGAACCCTCTCGATGTGATCGACGACGTCCGCAAGGCATTTCCGGAACTCCAGTCTCAACTTCCCGCTGGCCTCAACGCCTCCATCGCCTATGACGCGACGAAATTCATCCGCGCCTCGATCCGGGAAGTCGAAAAGACGCTTAGCGAAGCGGCGCTGATCGTTATCGCGGTGATTTTCCTTTTCCTCGGCAATCTGCGCTCGACAATTATCCCGATCGTGACCATTCCGCTTTCTCTCGTCGGCGTGATGACGATTCTTTTCGCGCTTGGCTATTCGCTGAACCTCTTAACCTTGCTCGCACTCGTGCTGGCGATCGGTCTCGTCGTGGACGATGCGATCGTCGTCGTTGAAAATATCTATCGCCACATGGAAGAGGGGATGCCCGCGCGCGACGCGGCCCTGCAAGGCGCGCACGAGATCACTGCGCCGGTGATTTCGATGACGATCACGCTTGCCGCGGTCTATGCGCCAATTGGTTTTGTCTCGGGTTTGACCGGCTCGCTGTTTCGCGAATTCGCGTTCACCCTCGCGGGTTCGGTCGTCGTCTCCGGCATCATCGCGCTCACCTTGTCGCCGATGATGTGTTCGCGCTTGCTGAAACCGCCCCGGGCCCAAGCGGGCGGGTTTCCCGCCTTCCTCGACCGGGTATTTGACGGACTGCGGCAGCGCTATCAGCGGCGTCTTCACAAGACTCTCGGTTTTCGCGCTCTGACCGTCCTGATCCTCATTGGCGTCCTGGCGCTCACCGGCGTGATGTTTGCCTCTACCCCGAAGGAACTGGCGCCCGAGGAAGATCAGGGCATCATTTTCGCTCTTATAAAGACACCCCAATACGCCAACCTCGACTATATGGAAAAGGCGACCGCGCAGGTGGAAGCGGCGGCCAGCGACATCCCTGAAAGAGAGCATGTTTTCATCATCAATGGATCGGGCAGCGTGCACGAGGGTTTTGGCGGCCTCCTGTTGAAGCCATGGGGCGAGCGCAAACGCAATCAGAAGGAGATCATGGAGGCTCTGCAGCCGAAGCTCGCCAATGTCACCGGTGCAGAGATCCTGGCATTCGGTCGCCCGTCGCTGCCTGGCTCGACGGGCGGGCCTCCAGTGCAATTCGTGATCCGGACCACCGGCGATTACCGTCAGCTCGTGAATGTCATGGCCGGGATCGAGACAGCCGCGCGCGACAGCGGGCTGTTTATCTTCGCCAACAGCGATCTCAAATTCGATATGCCGCAAATCGACTTCAAGATCGATGCGGACAAGGCGAACCGCCTCGGCATCAGCATGCAGAATATCGGCTCCTCGCTCGCCACATTGCTCGGCGGAAATTATGTCAACCGTTTCGGCCTGCATGGGCGCAGCTACGAAGTCATCCCGCAGGCGCCGAGGGACTTCCGGCTCACGCCGGATTGGCTGACCCGCTACCAACTGCGCACCAGTTCCGGCGCGCTGGTTTCGCTCGCGACGATCGCGAGTCTCTCGACGAGGGTGCAGCCGAATGGATTGCCGACTTTCCAGCAATTGAACTCGGCGACGTTGCAGGGCGTGCCTTTCCCTGGACATACGCTTGGGGAGGCCATCGGCTTTCTGCAACAGAAGGCAAAAGAGCTTTTGCCGGAGGGCTACAGCGTCGATTACCAGGGAGAGAGCCGGCAATTCGTCCAGGAAGGCAATACGCTCATCGTCACTTTCGTCTTCGCACTGATTGTGATTTTCCTTGTGCTCGCGGCGCAATTCGAAAGCTTCCGCGATCCTTTCATTATTCTCATCGCCCTGCCGACATCGATGTTCGGCGCGCTTCTGCCTTTGAACATCCTTGGAGTTGCCGGCGCGGCGAGCATGAATATTTATTCGCAGATCGGGCTCGTCACTCTGATCGGCCTCATTTCCAAACATGGGATCCTGATGGTGGAATTCGCCAACAGGCTTCAGGTGCAGGAAGGTTTTGGCTGCCGCGAGGCGATCGAACAGGCCGCCTCCGTGCGGTTGCGCCCGATCCTCATGACCACGGCGGCCATGGTGGTCGGGATGGTTCCGCTGATTGTCGCCGAGGGCGCCGGCGCGAAGAGCCGCTTCGCGATCGGAATCGTCATCGCAGCGGGGATGAGCATCGGTACGATTTTCACGCTGTTCGTGACGCCAGCGATCTACACGCTGATTGCGCGGGATCATGGCGGGAAGCGCGGCGAAGAGGCTTTCGTCCTAAAGGCGGATGACAGACCAGCGCGCCGTGCGGCCGAGTGACGTTCGGAAGTGGTCCCCTCGGCCGTGTTCCAGCGGTGCATGTAACGTTGCATTACCGTCAAGGAATCCACATTCGCGCGGAGGCTGGACATGGCTGAAGTCTTCAATGGTCGATATACGGCCCGCACGGACAAGCCTCTGGTGCTTTTTCTGATCGGCATGCGGCTCAACAAACTATGGACGGTGCATAAATGGCTGCCCGTCTTCATCGCCATGCCGCGGATGCTCGCCGAGCTTGACCGTAAGCCAGAGACGGGTCTGCTCTCGCATCGGCTGTATCGTTCCGGACGGATTTTCCTGGTGCAGCAATATTGGGAGTCGTTCGACAAGCTTATGGCCTACGCGCATGATTCTTCCGCCAAACATTTTCCGGCCTGGGCGGCATTCAACCGCGCTGTCGGCAAGGACGGCACGGTCGGCATTTGGCATGAGACCTATCTCGTCGAGCCGGGCAAATATGAAACTATTTATGCCAATATGCCGTTGTTCGGCCTTGCCGCCGCGACAAACCATGTCCGCGCGGAAGGCGGGCTTTCCGCGGCAAGAGATGGTTCCCTTCTTCAAGAGCAACCTCGCGCCTGCGACTGCAACCCAGGGCGCGAAGGCCGTCGCGGCCGAATGAGCACCCTGCATCCCGGGGCCTGATCGTCAGGCCTCGACTCTCAATTCAGACATCCAAAGAGGTGACACATGAGCAGAATGTCCAAAGAGCGAATGGATGCGGCCCTGGAGCAACAGAAGACCATTTCCGACGCCGATTACGCCAAGGTGAAGGCAATTGCCGAAATTGTACGGCCACTGCCCAGCGTCATTCACAAGACGCCGGACGACTATGGCATGACCGGATGGAAAGACCTCTACTTCTCTTCCGACGACGGCACCCCGCTGGAAGACTGGTACATCCCAGCCAAGGGCGGCGAAAACGACAAGCTCGTCATTTTCAACCATGCTCTGCCCATGTGTCGTGCAGGTTTCCCCGGACACCTTGGCGCGCCCTGGAGCAATTTCGACGCGGTCGAGATCGACTTTGTCATTCAGTACAAGCATCTGACCGACGCCGGGTACAACGTGCTGACCTATGACATCCGCAACCACGGCAACAGCAGCGCCGCAAACAACGGCTTGAGCGGCATCGGCCAGTGGGAGTGACGCGACTGTGTCGGCGTCAAGAAGTATGTCGACAATCATCCCACGCTTTCAAAGATGAAGGTCGGCCTCTACAGCCAGTGCATGGGCGGCAACTCGCAGTACCATGCAATCCACCGCCGCCCGGAACTGTTCGAGAATGTGCTGTGCATGTGCAGCCCGATGGTGGTGTCCATGGCGGCGATCTTCGATGCCTTCTCCGACCTGCAAGGCGTGCGCCAGTACCAGGAGTTGATTGATCTCGAACTGCTCAAAATGGGCGCCTTCGTCGCCGCCGAGATGACTCCGCACCTGTGGGCCCCCAGCGTGAAAATGCCCGTCTTCATGGTTCAGGTGCTTAAGGACTCATGGACGCGAAAGCCGGAGGACGCTCAGAAGACCTTTGACCTGCTCGGCAGCAAGGACAAGGAGCTGTTCTGGATCGAAGGGACGACACGACGCTTCAAGGACGGCTACAATTATTTTGGACGTCATCCGGAAAAGATCATCTCCTTCTTCGACAAGCACATGAAGTAAACCGCCGATAGAGCTTTGGTGCGTGCGCCTTCCCGGTGAGGACAGCGCTCGCATCAGGCCTGGCAATTGCTCGATCAATCCGGAGCATAGGCATCACATGACCAACGTGCTGATATTGGGTGCGGGCGGACAGATCGCCCGACACGTCGTGCGCTTCCTGCGGGATCATCAATCCATTCGGCCGACCCTGTTCCTGCGGGGGCGCGAAAGCGGCGCCGGGTGGCATTTTTAGCCCGCGCATGCTAGGTGACAGGCATGAACGTCTAGGGGTCTGAGAAGCAAATGACCGAGTTTTTCCGCGAAGTCGACGAAGACGTCCGCCGCGACCGAGTCGTCCGGCTGTGGACCAAATACCGGTATTTTTTGATTGCCTTGGCTGTTCTCGTCGTGGCCGGGACGGGGGGCTGGCGCCTCTACGGCCATTACCGCGACGAGGCGGCGCAGGCAGCCAGCGCGAACTACGAAGCCGCCGCGCAACTGTCGCGCGACGGCAAGTCCGCCGAAGCCGCGGCCGCTTTCGATGCCTTGACCAAAACCGCGCCAAAGGGTTATGCGATCCTCGCCCGTCTGCGCGCGGCGGACGCGCGCGCGGCCAGCGATCCGCAGGCGGCGATCGCGGCCTATGAG
Source organism: Hyphomicrobiales bacterium (assembly GCA_003244015.1). Lineage (GTDB taxonomy): Bacteria > Pseudomonadota > Alphaproteobacteria > Rhizobiales > Beijerinckiaceae > Methylocapsa. The sequence goes on from QHBR01000069.1 coordinate 7,274, forward strand.
ACGTTGGCGGCCGACCCGGGCTTCGATCCGGACTTCAAGGATTTCGCCAAGCTCCGCGCGGCCATGCTGCGTATCGACAGCGACGATCCGCTGGACTTCGAACGAAGATTCGCGCCGCTTGCCTCGGACACTTTTCCCTATCGCCATCAGATCCGGGAGCTGCTTGGCCTTGCCGCGTTGAAGCGGAGCGCCTTCGACACCGCCGGGCGCTGGTTCGACGGGATTGTCTCCGACCCGCGAGCCCCAGCCGGGGCCCATATGCGCGCCCAGGCTCTTCTCGGTCTGGTTCAATCGACTGTGCCGCCGGCGAATCCGCAAGCTGGAACCCCGCCGCCCGGAGACGCGCCGGCCAAATAACACTCCGGAATAATGTTTACCGTCGCGATCATCGGCCGGCCGAACGTTGGCAAATCGACGCTGTTCAACCGGCTCGCCGGGAAAAAGCTAGCGCTCGTGAACGGCCGTCCGGGGGTGACCCGCGACCGGCGCGAGGGCGAGGCCAGACTAGGCGATCTCGCCTTCAAGATCATCGACACCGCCGGACTGGAGGAGGGCGACAACGCCTCCTTGCAGGGCCGGATGCGCGCGCAGACCGGAGCGGCGCTCGACCTCGCCGATGCGATATTCTTCGTGTTCGACTCGCGCGCGGGCTTGACGCCGGCCGATCGCTTCTTCGCCAATCTCGTTCGCCGCGCGAATAAGCCATTGATCCTCGTCGCCAACAAGGCCGAGGGGCGTGCCGGCGCGGCGGGCGCGCTCGAAGGCTTCGATTTGGGGCTTGGCGAGCCGGTGCCGCTTTCGGCCGAACATGGAGACGGATTCGCCGAGCTCTATGGCGCCTTGCGCGAGGCGCTCCCGGAAGCAACCGCTTTGCCGTCTGAGCCGGCGGACTGTGCCACGCGCGCGCCGCCGGGGGAGGATCAAGACGGCTCCGAACTCGATCTCGCGAAGCCGCTGCGGATCGCGATAATCGGCCGGCCCAATGCCGGCAAGTCGACGCTCCTCAACCGGATTCTCGGTCAGGACCGTCTGCTGACCGGACCAGAACCAGGCCTCACCCGCGATACGATCGGCATCGATTTCGAGTGGCAAAACCGTCCGATCAAAATGTTCGACACGGCAGGCTTGCGCAAGCGCGCAAGGGTCGCCGACGATTTGGAAAAGCTTGCCGGGGCCGATGCCTTGCGCGCGGCGAAATTCGCCGAGGTCGTGGTGTTGCTGCTCGACGCGGCGATCCCTTTCGAGAAGCAGGATCTGACTCTCGCCGATCTCGCCGAACGCGAGGGCAGGGCGCTCGTCATCGGCCTCAATAAATGGGATCTGATCGAGACCAAGGGCGCCACGCTTCCAGAATTGCGGGCGGAGGCGGGGAGGCTTTTGCCTCAGGTGAAAGGCGCGCCGGTCATGCCGGTTTCCGGCGCGACGGGGGAAGGTGTCGAGAGCCTGATGGAGGCGATTTTCCGTGTCCATGAAATCTGGAACAAACGGATTTCGACGGCGCGGCTCAATCGCTGGCTTGCCGCCACCCTGGAACAGACCCCGCCGCCCGCGGTCGCAGGAAGGCGCATCAAAATCCGCTACATGACGCAACTCCGCGCGCGGCCGCCTTATTTCATCCTTTTCGGCAATCAGCTCGACGCTCTGCCCACGAGTTACGAACGCTTTCTCGCCAATGGCCTGCGCCAAGCCTTCGATCTGCCGGGCGTCCCCATCCGCATCTCGAAAAAAACCAGCGACAATCCCTATGCGGGGAAGAAATCGCGGCAGAGGTGAGGGAGTGGCCGAACGCGACACCCTGCATCGCGCGATTCCCTGACGGTGGAAATCGTTCCAAGTCGAGCCGGCAATCATCGACCGAGTAATATTATTTGTCTTCCATCAGCGCAACGAGCTTGCTCGTTGCAAGAACGCCACACTGCCGGACAAAGCTCCTCCCGAATAGAAAAAACCGGGCGCGGATATTGCCATACCGAGCTTATCGGTGAATCATTGTCAAATGGAAAGGTTTCGCCAAAGGCCAGGTGTAAAGCGCGTCGCGGTCGGCATGATCGCGCTCTTCGCGCTTTTGCTGCAAGGCTTTTTTATCGCGCCCGCCGCCGCCTTCGATCCCCTTGGCGGGATCACTTGCGCGCAAGACGGATCGCGGTCCGGAACGCCGGCCGGCGAACACCACCATCACGGGCTTTGTTGCATCCTTGGCTGCGCCGCTTGCGGGATCGCCGCTATAGGCGGCGGCATCCGGAATCGCGGCTTTCCCGTCGCGGCAAGCTTCGCGCATGGACTATGCGGCGCCGCCGGCCGCCGCGACGCGCGCGCCGCGCAGCAACCTGAACTTTTCCGCGCGCGGTCCTCCGCAAGCCCTCTGAGCGCGCCCTTCCGCCCGGTTTTTAGGACCGGCGTGGAAATTTTGTCCCAACAGCCTCGTTATTGATCCCCGCGCCCTCACGCAGGGCAGGCTGACAGGCGGCCGCGACGCGCGCGGCAAACCAGCACCCCCTTTTATCATCCCGCAAGGCTGTCGTGCGCCGATAGCGGCCCCGGCCTTCGCGCTGGAGAACATATCATGAAGAACTATTCGAACGCCGCCCGCACGGCGCGGCGCGAGCTGTTGGCGACGACGATGTTCGCCACGCTCGCCGTTAGCCCCGTGTCTCTTGGCCTGGCGCAGACCGCCGATCAGCCTCCCGCCGAAGGCGGCGCCATCGCCTTGCCGACGGTCGAGGTCACCGCCGAGGAAAGCAGTGGCACCGGAAGCAGCACGGCTGGCGCCGGGCTAGGCGGCCGGTTCACCGGCTATACCGTCGATCTCGAAACCCCGGCCGTGGCGGGGAAGGACAACACGCCGATCCTGCAGGCGCCCTTCAGCATCCAGGTCGTGCCGCGCGAAGTGCTGGACGACCAGCAGGCGATCAGCGTCATCGACGCGGTCACCTATAATGTCAGCAGCGTGCAGCCGGGCGCTGACAATTTCTACGATGGTTTCACCATCCGGGGCTTCGACGTCCGTGCCAGTACCTACCGGAACGACCTGAGGGATCCGTTTATCACCCATCTCGAAACCGCCAATCTGCAATCGATCGAGGTCCTGAAGGGTCCCGCGGCCATGCTCTTTGGCCGCCTCGAGCCGGGCGGCATCGTCAATCTCGTTGTGAAGCGCCCGCTTGACGTGCCTTACTACTCGATCCAGGAACAAGCCGGGTCGTTTGGCCTGACCCGGACGACCGTGGACGCCACCGGCCCGCTGACCGATGACAAAACATGGCTTTACCGGCTCAACCTCGACTATTCTCACACCAATTCATTTCGTAACTTCGTCACGAACCAGACGCCTTCATCGCGCCGACGATCGGCTACCATCCGATCGAGCAGTTCCGGTTCAACATCGATGGCGAATACCAGAACACGATTTTCGTGGCGGACCTGGACTCCGCCATTCCGGCGATCGGAACAAGGCCCGCGCCGATCCCGATCAGCCGTTATCTCCAGGACCCGGCGATGACGGCGGTCAATCCGAGCCGACAGGAGAGAAAATTCATCGGCTACGACTGGACATTCGACATCGCCAACAATTGGAGCCTGACCAATCGCTTCGCCTATACCGATATCCGGTACTTCCAGAGGATCACGGATTTCCAATCCGTCGACGAAATCACCGGTCTCATCCAACGCGCCATATCTAATACCAATATATTTCGCGGAACGATTTCAAGCAATCTCGATCTGAAGGGCAAGTTTGAAACCGGGCCGTTCAACCATTCCGTATTGATCGGAACCGATTACTTTGCCTTCGACCTAAACGCTATCGGCGTCTGCTGCAGCGCACCTTTGGACACGCCGATTAATCTATTCGCTCCCGTTTATAGTTTTTCCGGATATGTCAAGCCGCAAAACAACTTCTTCTTCACTGACCGTGAATCTTGGAAAGGCGTCTATGCGCAGGACTTTATTTCCTTCGCCGACGACCGGCTGCATCTGCTCTTCGGCGGGCGCTACGACTGGGCCGATACCGGCTTCGGATTCAGTCCAACCTCCTTCGCCGAGGCGAACGGGCTGTTCAACCCGGCTACCGGCAATGGGTTCCAAAGCGCTTTCGACAGAGCGTTCAGCCCGCGCCTCGGCGCGGTCGTGCAAGCGGCGCCTTGGCTGTCGTTCTACGGAAATTATTCGCAATCCTTCGGCGCGACCAATGCGATCGTGATTCCCGGCCAACCGCCGTTCCCGCCGCAAAAGGGCAAACAATATGAAGGCGGCGCGAAGGCCGAGTTCTTCGATAAGCGCCTGACCGCGACCATGGCCTTTTACGACATCACCAAGTCGAATATCGTTCAAACAGTTCCCGGCACGATGTTTTCGCGTCCGGTCGGCCTCGTCGAAAGCAAGGGCGTCGAATTCGACATTGCTGGTCGTATCAACGAAAATTGGAGCCTGATCGGCAACTACAGTTTCGACGACGCGCACGTCACAAAGGATGTGACCAGCGAGCAGGGCAACCGGTTGCAGAACGTTCCGTTCAACGCCGGCAGTATCTGGGTGAAATACGACGCTTTAGGCGATTTCCGGGGCTTAAGCCTTGGCGGCGGCGTCGTGGTTGTCGGCGAGCGCCAAGGCGACAATCTGAACAGCTTCCAACTGCCTGCCTACGCCCGCGTCGACACGGCCATCATCTACCGCTTCCAGCCCTCGTTTCTGCCTGGGGTCCAGAATTTGACGGCCCAGCTGAACGTAAAGAATCTATTCAACACGACCTATTACCTGAACGCCGCCGACGGTTTCAGCATTGTGCCGGGCGCGCCCAGAACCTTCATCGCCTCACTACGCGCGGAGTTCTGAGCCATGCACCGCTTGTCGCGCCCCGGTGTTCGCCGTCATTGCGAGGAGCGCAGCGACGAAGCAATCCAGGCACAACCCCTCGGCTCCTGGATTGCTTCGCCTTCGGCTCGCAATGACGGACTGAACCATGCTCCTCGCCGCGCTGACCGAGAGAGTTACGCACATGATCCGGCGCGTTTTCATGGTTGGGCTATCGCCGCTCGAAGAAGACGATGCGCTCAAACAAGTCAAATTGCGTGTCTCGGGATCACATGAACATATCGACGACGAATCCGCCACTCTCGAAATCTCGCCGGATCTTGACGACAAGGTTCCGCCAGGCGGTGCAATCGCCATGAAAGATCTTTCGGCGCAGCGTCTTCTCGTTGTCGCCGACGTGCTCGCCAAAAGCGTCTCGCTCGGCCGCGACGAACGCGAAGTCAATGCCGTCTTCGATATTATAGAGCCCTTCGCGACAGAACTCGCGCGAAACGGCCGGCCGCCCTGGAAGCGGCGCTCGATGCTGAGATTGATCGGTCAGACGCTCCTTGTCCAACATCGCGTGTCGGGCCGTGTCGCCGTCGAGGAAACGCCCGACGTGCTGTGGGACCGGCCCGATCTGGAGCGGCTCTATGCCCGCCTCGAGGATGAATACGAACTCAAGGAGCGCGCCGAAACCTTAAAGCGCAAGCTCGACACGATCGTCGAAACCGCGCGCATTTTGACCGACATGATCGACGCCGATCGCGCCACCCGTCTGGAGGCGACGATCGTAGTTTTGATCATCGCCGAAATTCTGCTTACCCTCGGCCAGATTATTTTCTGGCGGCATTGAGGCCGGAGCATTCGGCCAAGGCGAGCGTCTCCGCCTCTTGCGGAGTCATCCAGCGGAAAGACTCGAGTTGGTGCCGCGCGAAGGTCAATTGCCGTTTGGCGTAGCGGGCCGTGTCGCGCTTGGCCCCCCTTGCCGCCTCAGCAAGCGATACTTCACTGTTGAGATGCGCGATGAGATGGGGCACGCCATGCGCGCGCATGACCGGCAGCGCAGGGTCGAGGCGCCGCTCGCGGAGCCTTGCCGCCTCTTGCAACGCGCCAGCTTCGAGCATGGCATCGAAACGCGCATCGATCCGCGCCTTCAGCGCCTCTCTTTCCGTCGCGAGGAAGACCGCAAGCACGTCTTTCGCATCGAGGACCGGCAGCGTCCGTGTGGCATGAAAAGCGACGAGACTTTGT
>QHBR01000114.1 GCA_003244015.1 Hyphomicrobiales bacterium
GGGGTATTTTTCGAGATGCCCCGGTATGCGCAAGGACCGCCCTCGACCACGGCAGTATTCGTCCCAGGACATGGCTGCATGGCGTGTCCTGGATGACTTCCCCGATGACATTCCTGTAAGTCCTGCCGAGCTGGACGCGGTAGAGGCGTTCCTGATGCCAATCGTCAACGCCATTATAACGGGCGCGTCTACCGGCACAAAGTCAGCGGAAAGCCCGGCAAGCCCGACGGGGCTCCGGTCCCCGGACTCGGAAGTGCCGCAAAGCTCTGCACCATGCTAAGACGACGCTGAAATCCGGGATTTCGTAATGTCCAATGCCGTGAATGCCAGTGAGGTAGAACCCGTCGCCATGCGCGCAGCGCTCTACCTGCGTGTCTCGACGGGACGGCAGGCCGAGGCAGACCTCTCGATCCCCGATCAGCGGCGGCAGGCGCTTGCGTTCTGCGCCGCGCGCGGCTGGGATGTCGCGGTGGAATTCGTCGAGCCCGGCGCGAGCGGTATGGATGATCGCCGTCCGGAGCTTCAGCGGCTCTCGACATGGCGACCGCTGGCGGCGCACCGTTCGACGTCATCGTGGTCCATTCCTTCAGCCGGTTTGCGCGCGACCATTTCGCGCTCGAATATCATGTGCGCCGCCTGCGCAAGGCGGGTGTGCGGCTGGTCAGCATCACGCAGGACCTCGGCGATGATCCGATGAGCGTGATGGTGCGTCAGGTGTTCGCTCTGTTCGACGAATATCAATCAAAAGAGAATGCCAAGCATACCCTCCGTGCCATGCAGGAAAATGCCAGGCAGGGTTTCTGGAATGGCTCAAAGGCCCCTTACGCTATGCCGTCGTCGATGCTGAACAGCGCGGATCGAAGACCAAGAAGCGTCTCACCATCGATCCGGTTGAGGCCGAAGTCGTGCACCTCATGTTCAAGCTCTTCCGGGAAGGAGACGGGACGTCCGGTCCGATGGGCGTGAAGGCGGTTACGTCCTGGCTCAACGAGCACGGCTATCATACTCGCGTGGGCGCAAGATGGGGAATCGGGCCGCTGTATCTGATCCTGACGCGCGCAACCTACAAAGGGGAGCAGCACTTCAACCGAAAAGTCTGGAAAACACGGGAGGCAAAACCCGCAGCCGAACAGATCGCCGTGCCAGTCGATCCGATTATCGACGCGGCCACCTTCGATGCCGTGCAGGCGATGCTCGAGGCAAAAAACCCGAGAGTGATGCCGCCACGCGTCGTCACTGGTCCCATTCTCTTGACAGGAATTGCAACCTGCGCCGGTTGCGGCGGCGGCATGACGCTGCGCACGGGCAAGTCGGGCCGCTACCGCTATTACACCTGCGCCACCTGCGCGCAAAAGGGAAAGGCGGCCTGTAAGGGGCGTTCGATCCCGATGGAAAAGCTCGACCGGCTCGTCACCGAACGGCGGCTCGCCGATAAACTTCCCACGCCCGAGCGCATCGGCAAGTTGCTTCTCGGCCTTTTGGAGCGGCAGTCGGCTAGGGACGAGGATCATGCGGTGCGCCTCACCGCCTTACGCGCAAAACTTGCCGATGCCGAAGGCCGTCTCGGACGACCCTACGCTGCAATCGAGAGCGGCATCGCCGATCCGAGTGACGCAACACTCAAGGAGCGGGTGGCGAACGTGAAGACTGAGCGCGACATTGCTCAGGTCGCTTTTGATCGCCGTCGCCGAGATGCGGCCAAATGCCCGAATCACAGAAGAGAAAATCGCTGCGTTCGTCGAGACGATGCGCGCCAATATGCTGAGCGGCGAGACGCCGTTCCGGCGCGCCTATATCCGTTCCATGGTCGATCAGGTGGAGGTCGACGATGCGGAAATCCGCATCATTGGCCGCCGGACTGTCCTCGAACGGCTTGTGATGGGCGGCGGTGCAGCTCCGGCAGGAGTGCCCAGTTTTGTTCGGAAGTGGCGCACCCGACAGGATTCGAACCTGTGGCCTCTGCCTTCGGAGGGCAATGGATACGATTTTCTAAGCATATCTGACGATTTCCAGCGAGTCAATTACCCTTGTGTTTAAAGGGATTTTCAAGCATTCTAAATTTCTTAGGTCATCCGCGAATTGGCAATTCCGTGCTGCCCTAGTGCTGCCCCGGATTTCTGGCTCGAAAATCGAAGGCTCCAATGGCGGGCGAAAAAATCACAAAACGGACGGTCGACGGCCTTCAGCCGATGGAACGTGATTTCGTCCGTTGGGACGGGTTGCTGACCGGCTTTGGCGTGCGAGTCCGGGCGAGCGGAAGCAGGAGCTTCGTCGCTGCGTACAGGCTCGGCGGGCGCAATACGCCATGGCGTCGGGTGACGATCGCGGCAGTCGGATCGATGACGGTCGATAGCGCTCGCAAAGAAGCCGAGCGGATCATCGCAGGGGCGCGGCTCGGACAGGATCGCGCGGCGCAGAAAGCCAGAAAGCGCGCCGAAATGACCGTTGCCCAAGTCTGCGACCTCTATCTCGCGGAAGGGTGCGAGACGAAGAAAGCAAGCACGCTTGCGACCGACCGGGGCCGGATCGAACGGCATATTAAGCCGCTGCTCGGCAAGAGGCTCATTGGCGAAGTCGCGCGCGCCGAAATCGAGAAATTCATGCGGGATGTTGCGAACGGCAAGACTGCGGCGGACGTGAAGACCCGTTTGCATGGCCGCGCTATTGTCGAAGGCGGCAAGGGAACGGCGAGCCGGACTGTTGGCCTCCTCGGCGGCATATTCTCTTTCGCCGTCTCGCGCCATTTGCGCCCGGATAATCCCGTGCGAGGGGTGAAGCGCTATCCGGACAAAAAAGGCGAGACCTTCCTGTCGCCAGCCGAGCTGGCACGGCTCGGCGAGGCGTTGGGCGCTGCCGAGGCGTCCGGGGCTAACTATGCGGCCGTCGCTGTCATCCGCCTTCTGGCCTTCACTGGGGCGCGCAAGGGCGAGGTAGCGAGCCTTCGCTGGTCCGAGATTGATTTGGAGCGCGGCTACCTGCGTCTCGGCGACTCGAAAACCGGCGCGAAGGTCATTCCGCTCGGTGCGCCCGCAATCGAGGTGCTGGCCGGCCTGCCTCGCATTGACGGCGCGCAATTCGTCTTCCCGGCGGCGACGGGCGGCGCGGCCTTCCAAGGCGTCGACAAGGTATGGCGGAAGGTTCGGGCGGCGGCAAACTTCCCGGCTCTTCGGCTACATGATTTACGCCATAGCTTTGCTTCTGTTGGTTTGGCGCGCGGCGATGCGCTGGCGGTCATCGGCGCAATCCTCGGACACGCGGACGTCAAGACCACGAGCCGTTACGCGCATCTGGCGGATGATCCGGTACGCAATGCGGCGAACGAGATTTCCAAATCGGTTCATGCGGCCTTCTCTGGCAAGCCTTCGGCGAAAATTGTGCCATTTGCTGCGAAACGTGGGGCTTGAGGCAACGCACCGGGCAGAAAACGATCGACCCGGTTAACCACGGCTACCCGTCCATGCTATAGATTCAGGGGTTAAGCTGCGAATCGGGCATGTTTTATGACCATCGGCACACTTTATCACCGAAGATTTTCTTTCTCACCGAAGATTTTATGTCGCGGTCTTGTTGAATCGCCCGCTTGGCAGGCCATCCCTGATTTGTAATCACTAGGTCGCGGGTTCGACTCAACCTGCACCAATAATTACCACAATATCAATAACTTACTGACGTTTAGAAAAGCCAGCTCTAAGCGCCGCATTTCGTGTCCGCAACGTATCCGCGTTCCGGACGGGCGCCCGCGCGGCCTTGTTCGCCATGGTGCCAGCCTGCCGAAATTTTAATGATTCGTCGAGAGTCTTAACGGACGCGCCCGAATTACAGTGCGCGGGGATGACCTTCAATTTTGGCTGTTTCAAAAATGAAATTACTGTAGTTAACCTATCTCATGCCCTTATCGTGGAACGAGATCAAAGACCGCGCCCTGAAATTTTCCCATGAATGGGCGAATGAATCGTCAGAGGATGCAGAAGCAAAATCGTTCTGGGACGCCTTTTTTACCGTATTTGGCGTTCCCCGCCGCCGCGTCGCTACCTTTGAACAGCCGGTCAAAAAATCCGACGGCCACGGCGGGTTTATTGATCTTCTGTGGAGGGGGATTCTGCTTGTCGAACACAAATCACGCGGCAGGGATTTAGTGTCGCAGTTCAACATCCTGTGCGACGTGGACCAATTTTTTGGAATAGAGATTGAGGAATTCCCGGCCCAAATCGCGCAAACGGCGCTTTGGTTGATGGACCACCAGATGAACATGCGGGTGTCCGAAGAATTCGGAAATTACTTCGTCCGCCTGCCCCTCAGAAAATCGGCAACCATCGTTCACGGGAACGCCCTGCAACGCGACTGGCGCGAGATCGTGAAGCCCAAGGAATTGACCTACATCCTCGGCAATCCGCGTTCGGGGGGAAGCAATACCAGAGCGACGAGCAGAAAGCGGACATGGCCCGCGTTTTCCATGATGTTCAGGGCGCGGGTGTGCTGGATTTTGTCTTCCCGTGGTACCGCAAGGCGGCTGAATTCATGGCGGGCAACCAAGCCATCAAGACTGCCTTTGTGTCCACCAATTCAATTATGCAGGGCGAACAGGTAGGAATTTTATGGCCGTATTTGCTCAGACACCGCGTGAAAATCCACTTTGCGCACCGCACCTTTCAATGGTCTAGCGAGGCGAGGGGAAAGGCCGCCGTGCATTGTGTCATCATCGGCTTTGCCCTGCATGACACGGCAGATAAGCGGATTTTCGACTATGAGACCCCGCAGACCGAAGCCCACGAAATCAAGGCGCAGAACATCAATCCTTACCTTGTGGACGCGGCGGACATATTTGTTGAAAAGCGCCGCCAACCGATAGACAGAGCGCCGCCGCTCGTTTTCGGAAACATGCCCAACGACGGCGGAAATCTCCTTTTGACCGAGGCTGAACGGGATGAACTTTTGAAGAAGGAACCCGCTTCGGCGGCCTATGTGCGCCGCTTCATCGGAAGCGAGGAATACATCAATAAGCGTTATTGCCTTTGGCTGCAAGGCGTTTCCCCGGCAGTGCTTAAATCCAAGCCGCTTGTCATGGAACGAATTCAGAGGGTCAAGGCACATCGTCCCAGGCCAGCCCCCGCGCAACCACGCAAGCGTTAGCGAACTTTCCAATGCTTTTTGGGGAAATCAGGCAGCCGCCTACGGGTTACCTTGCGATCCCGGAAGTGTCTTCAGAGCGCCGCCACTACATCCCTATGGGCTTTGTCGGCAGCGACGTCATCCCCATAACAAAATATATGCCGCTGCGGACGCGGCTCTATATCACTTTGGCGTTTTGACTTCTGCAATGCACATGGCTTGGACGCGCACCGTTTGCGGGCGTCTCGAAAGCCGCTACCAATACTCTGCCGGGATTGTTTACAATAATTTCCCGTGGCCGCAGGCCGAGACCGCAAAACAGCGGCAGGCCATCGAGGAGGCCGCGCAAGCCGTCCTCAATGTCCGCGCGAAATACCCGGGCTCATCCCTTGCCGATCTTTACGACCCCCTGACCATGCCCTCGGATTTGGTCAAGGCGCACAGCAGGCTTGATGCAGCCGTTGACGCCGCTTACTCCAAAAAGAAATTTTCCTGCGACAGCGACCGCGTGGCCTTCCTGTTCGAGCTTTACCAGCAGATTTTAAGCCCGTTGGAATCGAACGCAAGGATCGTGAGGCGCACGAAGACGTCTATCTCACAGCGGAATTAATCATCTGGTATTTGCGCGCCCTCGCCGCCGGCGACCCGGACAGCATTGCTCCGGAGGCCACAATCATCCGAGCGGCCAAGCGGCGCGCCGTATAGGTGTTTGATGATTGCACGCTATCAATCGTCGAAAAAGGGTCCACCACGCAAGAGCCGGCGCGCGCGCCTGCCGACATCCTTCATGGCAGGCTGTTTCGATTTCGAGCCCTCCGAAGAGGATTGGCGGCGGATCGAGGCCGCATATCCCTTCTTAACGCACGGCGATCGCGATGAAATCTCGCGAATGGCGACCGAATATCTCTTGTTCGCACCTTTCGAATCACGAGCGCCATTCTTAGACGACTCGATGGCATGGCTGGCGGATTTAGAGAAAGCCGCCGATAAGTTTTGGAAGGCGGGGAATAAGCGGCCAGTCACCGAAGAGAAGCAATTGGCGGCAACTTATGCGCGATGTTTTGTGGAGCGGAATATTCGACATTGGGCGCTCCCTCGCGGCAACGAATGGTCCGTGCTCATGGGCATTATGACGCATGTTGTAGCAGCCTTCGATATAGCCAAGCGCGAATTGCCGAAGGAAGCTGTTGCTGGCCACGTCGAAGGCCAAATGTGGGACAATCTCATTTGCCAGTTGACGGATTTCTCCGAGCAACGAGGTTATCCACTCGGCGCGTCCAAAGGCATCGATAAGTCGTCGAGCGATGAGCCCTCGCTGTTCATTGGGTTCGTGCGGGAATTGCAACAGACGTTTCCGGCTGAGTGCCGGCGTCATACGGCGAGCGATATGGCGATAGCGGAAGCAATAGCCACCGCTCGCCGCAAGAGGCGTGCCCGGCGGAAGGCTAAGTCGGCGACGGGCACGAGTTAATCTTCCGCCTGAATCGTCCGTGAGCGCTCAAGGTCATCCTCGCAAGCTGCACGTCGCGGCGATGAGAGGCCATGTGATGACCGCTACTCCGAGATATTTCGTTCGAACCCATGCCGCGCACTATGTTCGTGAGACATGGGGTTTGCCGTGCTCGCCACGATGGCTCGCCAAGCTCGCCGTCGTCGGCGGCGGACCTGTCTTTAGGAAAGCGGGAAAAACCCCGCTTTATGCGCCGGCTGACCTCGATGCATGGGCGCAGTCGCGGATAAGCGGGCCGCGCCTATCGACCTCGGACGTTGGATGACAGTCGCGTGCCGAACCGGCAGGATAGGAGGGGCCGCAGCAAGTGGCCGCTAGGTCATTGCGTGGTTCTGCCTAGTTCAATGCTCAAGAGCGACGCATTCCGAGACCTGAAGGGGAGCAGCGTCCGCATCCTACTTGAATTGATGACGAGATACTTCGGCAACAACAACGGTGACCTGTCCCTAAGAGTCTGTCCGGTGAC
>QHBR01000406.1 GCA_003244015.1 Hyphomicrobiales bacterium
GTATTTTTCGAGATGCCCTCATGGTATTTACCATCTTCGCAGGCTTGAGTACGGACGCCTTCCCGACGGCAACGGGAATCACCATAGCAATCGGGTTTATCGGTCCATTTGCTTATCTTAAGAACAAGCGGGACCTATACTATGGTGCTTGGACGAAAGAGTTTACTTCTTTGAAACAGGCCCACTATGCCTCGCGGACCTGAAAGCTGGCAAACGCGGCGCTTGTGAGAAAAGAATTTCAGACTGACCCACTACCGGGTCGCGGTCGCTTGAGTGCTTAGCTGTCATCGACTTTGCTATCGCGTTCCCGTCCCAGGTTAATAACGTAGCCTGGGATGACCTTTTGAAGGACCTTTTCTAAGGTCTCAGATTGGAAACTACGCTCCCTGATGGCACCGCCCTTAGTCCACCGTAAGCATCTAATTAATTCGTTAGGCTCGATGCGGTCGACCATCATCGTCGGGCCACCCTCAGCTTTCGTCTTGACCCTGTCGCCTATTTTGTAATTAGCGGTGCCTTTCTCTAGGGCAACATCATATCATGGTGTGCGGCCTTAGGTGGAACAGGGCACGGCTGCGGGCGGTTTTCCACAACTATCAAGGGGGGAAATCTACCCGCGAACGCGTATCCGTAAATTTGGGGCTCGATTATGAAGGTGCCTCTCGCCATCGTCGCCGCAATCGCCGAGAATGGCGTGATTGGCGACGGACGCGGCCTGCCGTGGCATTTGCCGAGCGATCTGAAACATTTCCGCAGCGTCACCATCGGCAAGCCCTTGCTCATGGGACGCAAAACCTTCGAATCGATAGGGCGTGCCCTGCCCGGGCGCGAGACAATCGTCGTCACCCGCGACCGCGCCTTCGACCCCTCACGCGGCGGCGGGCAAGCCAAGGCCATTCACGTCGCGCATGAGCTCGAAGCGGCGCTTGCGCTCGCGCAGGCACGGGCGCAAGCGATGGGCGCGGAAGAGGTTATTTTGGCCGGCGGCGGGAATCTTTACGAAAGTTTGATTGGCCGCGCCGAGCGCATGCATTTAACCTTCGTCGATATCGCGCCAAGGGGCGCGGTGAGTTTTCCCGCCATAGACTGGTCTAATTGGCTGGAAGTAAGCCGGGTTCGGCCACGGCCAGCGGCCAAGGACGAGGCGACATTCGCTTTTGTCGATTTTGACCGGCGCCGCTGCTTTTCATTGTAGTGGACAAGCGGCTCTCCTATAAGGACCAGGGCAGGCCCGGTCCGATCCGGGGCCTTGGCGGTTATCGCTCGCTTTCTTGGGCATCACCTTGCAAAAGAGAATCTTATGCCGTGGAGCAGTGAAGGCGGAAATGGCGGCTCTTGGAAGCCAGGCAGCCCTGGGCCTTGGGGGCAAAAGCCGGGCGCGCCGCCACCTGAATTCGAGGAATTCCTCAAGCGCGCGCAGGAGAAGCTCAAACAATGGATGCCGGGACCTGGGGCAATGGGAGGACGCGGCCTTCTTGCCTTGGCTCTCGTCGGCACGATTATCTGGCTTTTGTCCGGGTTTTACACGGTCGGCCCGAACGAAGTCGGGCTGAACAGGATTTTCGGCCGCTACACGGGCAAGACCGGTCCAGGGTTAAACTACAATTTGCCGATCCCCATCGGCAGCGTCGAGAAGCTCCCGGTCACCGATCGCAACACGACCAACATCGGCTTCGGTTTGCGTCAGGACGCGCGCACATCGGATGGGCAAATCCCGCTCGACCTGCCGGAGGAAAGCCTGATGCTGACCGGCGATGAAAACATCGCCGACGTCAAATTTGTCGTGATCTGGCAGATCGACCCGGTGCGCCCCGAGGATTATGCCTTTAATATCTCAAACCAGCGCGAAACGGTGAAGGCGGTCGCCGAGAGCGCCATGCGTGAAGTCATCGGCCGCGGCCAAATCCAGAGAATTCTGACCGCCGATCGCCCAAAGATCGAGTCGGACGTGCAGGAACTCATGCAAAAGGTCTTGACCGGGTACAAGGCCGGCATCCTGGTGTTGCAGGTGCAACTGCAATCCGTCGACCCGCCCGAGCAAGTCATTGCCGCTTTCAAGGACGTGACTGCGGCGCAGCAGGATCAAAACCGTTTGCGCAACGAGGCCGAAGCCTATGCCAATCGGGTCGTCCCCGAGGCCCGGGGCAAGGCCGCGGCGATTGTCCAGGAGGCGCAAGGTTATAAGATCCAATCCGTCGCCGAGGCGACCGGTCAGGTTTCCCGCTTCGCCCAAATCTATGCGCAATATAAAAAAGCGCCCGAGGTGACGCGCGAACGGCTCTATCTCGAGACCATGGAACGCGTGCTGGGCGGGATGGACAAGATCATTGTCGATCAGAGCGGCGGCCAAGGCCAAGGGGTGGTTCCATTCTTGCCGCTTGGGCAGTTGACGCCCCTCGTGAGCGAGGGAGGCCGCAAATGAAGGGCGCGGCCACATTCGGCGGGATCGCCGTCCTCATCGTCATCCTGGTCGTCGCGATGGCCTCGGTGTTCACGGTGGACCAGACCGAGCAGGCAATCGTCTTGCGTTTCGGCGAGCCTGTCGCCGGGCGTGGTCTCATCACCGCGCCGGGACTTCATTTCAAATACCCTTTCATCGAGAATGTCGTTTTTCTCGATAATCGCATCCTCGTTGTCGAGGCGCCGAAACAGGAGGTGCTCGCCTCCGACAACAACCGGCTCGATGTCGATTCCTTTTTGCGGTACCGGATCGTCGATCCTTTGAAATTCTATCAGACGGTTGGCTCGCCCGAACGGGCGAACAATCAGCTGGGCTTCATCTTAAACTCCGCTGTGCGCCGGGTGCTGGGCGATGCGAACATGACCGAAATCGTGCGCGACAACCGCGCCGATCTCATGGTCAAGATCCGCGAGCAGGTGAACCAGGAAGGTGGCCGCCTCGGCATCGCCGCCGTCGATGTGAGAATCCGCCGCGCCGATCTGCCAAGGCAAATTTCCGAAAAGGTTTTTAGCCGGATGCAAAGCGAACGCGCGCGCGAGGCGGCAGAGTATCGCGCCAAAGGCTCCGAAACCGCGCAAACGCTTAGAGCGACAGCCGATCGCGATGTGGTCGTGCTGCTCGGCAATGCGCAACGCCAAGCCGACCAAACCAGGGGCGAAGGCGACGCGGAAAGAAACCGCATTTTTGCCGAGACCTACGGCAAGGACCCAGATTTCTTCGCTTTCTACCGCTCGATGCAAGCCTATGAGAGCGGATTGAAAGGCGGCGCCACGCGCATGGTCATCAGCCCAAAATCGGATTTTTTCCGGTTCTTCGGCACACCCAACGGCCAGCCCGCGACGGCTTCGCCCGTCGCGCCCGCCGCCGGCCGCTGATAGCGTTCGATCCCGACACGCTCGAAATTGGACCGAAAAATTTCTTGCGTCCGCGATCTGGCATTTGTCCCGACCGCAGGAGAGGACAACAGACGGCAGAGGGTGGCTAGACCCCGCGGTCCTTCGCCTGGGACGATCCTTTCGATCTCGACGGCATGTTTCCTTACCGGTTGCGTTCTCGTTACAAACAGACGCCGGCAGGCCGGCACGATACGGTTAGGCTCAGGGCGATGATCGACCTTTATTATTGGACCACCCCGAACGGTCACAAGATCACGCTCTTCCTGGAAGAAGCGGGACTCCCCTACACGATCCACCCGGTCAATCTAAGCCGGGGGGACCAGTTCAAGCGGGATTTTCTGGCGATTTCGCCGAATAACCGCATTCCAGCAATCGTTGACAACGATCCTGGCGGCGGTGGCGCGCCGGTGCCCGTTTTCGAATCAGGCGCGATCCTTGTCTATCTCGCCGAAAAAACCGGAAAATTTCTCCACCAGGATTTGCGCGGCCGAATAGAAGTGCTCGAATGGCTGTTCTGGCAGGTCGGCGGCCTTGGCCCAATGGCCGGCCAGAACCATCATTTCAAGCAATACGCGCGCGAAAAGCTTAGCTATGCGATCGAACGCTATGTGAACGAAACCAACCGTCTCTACGGCATCCTCAACAAACGCCTAGCGAACCGGGCCTTTGTGGCGGGGGATTATTCGATCGCCGACATGGCGGCCTATCCTTGGATTGTCCCGCACGAAAACCAAGGCCAGAAGCTCGACGATTTTTTGCATCTGAAGCGTTGGTTAGAGGCGATAGAAGCGCGGCCCGCGACGCGGCGCGCTTATGCGAGGGCAGAGGAGATAAATACCGCGCCAATCATCAGCGACGAGGAGTCGCGCAAAATCCTGTTCTTGCAGACGGCGGCGAATGTGAAGTGAGGTTTCTCCGACACGCCACAGCTACAAGCCTTTTGGGTTGCTTTATTTCCTGAAAGTCTCGGCATATATCAACCTCCTGCGGCTCGCCTTAAGCAACGCCTACCGCGCGGCGAGAGCCCGGAAAAATGTTGCTTCGAGCGGCGCGGCGGGCCGCATTGGAGACGGGATGGAATGTCGGGACATAGCCAGTTCAAAAACATCATGCACAAGAAGGGCAAGCAGGATGCGATCCGCGCAAAACTGTTTTCCAAGCTTGCTCGCGAAATTACCGTTGCCGCGAAAATGGGACTACACGACCCAGGCATGAACGCGCGGCTCCGCGCTGCCGTCTTGGCCGCCCGCGCCGAAAACATGCCGAAGGACAATATCGAGCGCGCCGTCAAGAAGGCGCTCGGCGGCGACGCCGAGAAGATCAACCCGCTGGTGCCGGTCGATCTCGTCATCGACCACTCGGTCATCG
>QHBR01000068.1 GCA_003244015.1 Hyphomicrobiales bacterium
ATATTTTTCGAGGTGCCCATAAGATAATATCCTTTGTCAATCATAGATTACCGGGACGAGGGGAGGAATCAGTCGATTGGAAGGGGATCAGCGAAAAGGTCATCGTGGGGATAATTACCGCCGCCGTTATCGGCGCTTTAGCCATTTTCTGGAACTGGGCCTCTCAAGGTGGCCTGGTTCGAGCGCTTGGGGGGATCACACCAAAGGAAGTCGACGACCTAGTAAAAAAGCAGTCGATCCCAGCGCCTCTGACTCTGCCCACTGGTGCCGTTGTAGCGTTTGATTTACCGAAAGGCTGTCCTGCTGGCTGGGTGGTCTTGGAATCTGCGGTCGAAAGGTCAATTGGAGGTGCTACAACGAAGGCACATTCTAACTTCCTTTGGACGAAAGGGTACGAACCTAGCATATATGAGCGTGACCCATGCACACTTGGAACGACGATGAATAGTCCATTGCCGATTCTAGCCCTTTGGTATTGCGAGAGGGTGACGGAATGAACCCGCTCGCCCCGTTCGTCGCCGCCAACGTTCCGGCTCTTGTTGCCGTGGCCGGCGAGCGCGCCCAGACCCGCATTTGGGAATTCTTCGCCTGCATCAACCGCAACCCGCCAACTTCTTACGGGGCGGGGCCATCCCCTGGACTGCGGCGCCGCGGCGTGGCTTTGGCAAAGCTGGCGGGCCCTTGCGAGACACCATGTTTCAGCAACCGTTCCAGCCTGTTCGACAAGACGGCAGGATGCGGAGAGGATGAATTCGGCTTGCCCGCGATGGCGTTCCACGCGGCCTGCGAGCCGAGTTCCATCGTGCAGGCCGCGGCGCATTTCAACCATTCGGCGAAGCCCGCGGGATCCTTTGCCGCATCGTGCGCAAGCTGGAAACCCGCCGGCGCGGTGTCAACGCCGGGGCCCGCCCATCCGCGCGGGCCGCTGAGCGCCATGGTCACAGCCTTGCTGGCGAGCGGCCGGGCCGCCTGGCCGATGGTGCCGCCAACCACCTTCAACGCGTCCCGCGCCGGTAACAGCCCGGCGAAGATTCCAGATACGGTGCGCGCATAGTTGGCATCCTTGCGGGCGCGCTCCGCGATAATCTTTGACGCCCAGATCCACGCCGGGGTGAGCGCCCGGTTGCTTACGAACTGCACGATTAGCCGGGCGAGCGCCATGTCGTAGCGCATTTCGCTCTCGACACGCGCCGCGAACGGCGCAAGCGCCCACGCGGAAAAATCATCATCGCGCAGACATGGCGCCAGCGTCTCGGCTGCCCAGCGAGCGCTTAGCAGAGCGTATTGGATGCCCTCGCCGTTGAGCGGATTGATCAGACTCGCCGCGTCGCCGATCAACATGACGCGATCGGCGACGATCTTGAGCCGGTAGTTGTAGGTCATCAATGGCCAGCCCACGATCTTGCCAAGCAGACGCGCATTGCGCAGGCGAGCCGCGAGGGCCGCATCGTCGCGCATTAAGCGACGCAGCATGAGAGCGGGAGTGAGGTTGTGGGCAGGCCAGGTTTCGAGCGCCATGCCGAGCCCGACATTCGCCTCGCCATTGCCGCTGGGGAACAACCAGTAGAAACCCGGATAGCAGCTGCGGTCGAAATAGAGGTCGAGCTGGTCGTCAGGTCCCTCGACGTTGGCGAAGTAGGCCCGCGCGGCGATGAACCGGTCGCGCCGCGGCGGCGCCGATCCGCGCATGAGTCGCGCCACCTTCGAACTGCTGCCGTCGGCACCGATCAGCAGGCGGGCTCGCAACGTGAGTTGGCCGTTCGAGCTAGCCGCCACTACGGCGACCGCATCGGGGCCGGCCGCGAAATTCGCTAGCGAGCACCCCTCCATCACAAGGGCGCCGGCGCTCCGCGCGGCATCGACGATGAATTGGTCGAGCGAGAGCCGTGGAATCACCCGGCCATGGGAAGGCATGCCTTCAATTTCCGGGAAAGGCCGGGAGATCAGCTCTTCGCCGACTATATAAAGGGCGGCGCGACGCGCGATGTTGGTCTGCGCGTACCCGTCCATCGGCGATACGCCGAGGCTGTCAAGCTCGACAAGGGCGGATGGGCCGACAAAATCGCCGCACACCTTATCGCGCGGAAAGATCGCGCGATCGAGAAGGATAACCGACGCGCCCGAACGGGCCAGATGGCACGCCGCCGCAGCCCCTGCCGGCCCGGCCCCAGCAATGATCACATCCGCGTCGTAACTTAGCTTCACCGCTACATAGACCATTGAATTTTATTCTACCGCATATCGCCGGCGTGCGCGAGGGCGAAACTAAATCCTTATTCGCGATGGAAGTTCTTCATCGCCAATAAGGAAGGTGGATTATCCGGCTAGGCGGCACGCCTGCTCGATTTCAGCGCCGGCGGGAAGATTACCAACGCGGCGCCGGATCGAGCGCTAGCTTATAGCGAGCTGCCTTCAGTTCCCGGATAGCTGCAACGCCATTTCACGACTCTCCGGCCGGGATGGCTATTCGCCCATTCGGCAATCGCAGGCGGCGCCTGCGACATGCATTGCGTGAGAGAGCCTTCGTCAACGAACGAAAGATGCCGCTCCTCGCAGGACGCGGGCTCAGTCAAAGTGCATACCGTGAGAATAAGTTCAACGAAACCCATCGCCGGCTCCTTCGATAAAGCAGACTTGCGATAAAGCAGACTTGCGAGTGCATATTGCTGTCGGCCGCTTGCGGCGGCGAGCGCATCGCAATTCCATGAAGCTTGCACGGCCGCTAAGCGACGGCCATTTCCAAAATTGACGCTTAGTTTTTTTTGTAATCGAGGTAGGCAAAACGCTGATCCGCGGGGGTCCCCTCCAGAGCGCCGCCAGCCTTGCCGGGCTGCCACAGCACGACTTCCTCGATCTTTTTCGCAAGTTCGAAATCCTTGTCCGTGATCCCCTTGGCGGCATGGTTCTGGAGGCGGACTTCGACCCAAGCGTAAGAGGCGGTGAGATCTGGATGGTGCCAAGCGGCCTCGGCCAGATGACCAACCGTGTTGATCACCATAAGCGTGCCTTTCCAGCTTACCGTCCTATAGGTGCGGCGAATCCAGCCTCCTTCATAGACCCAGCGCGGCAATTCTTGTTCGAGGCGCGCCCTGATTTCGGCTTCGTTATAGGTTTTTTCCTTGGCAACTTCGCTCATTGTCAAATTCCAATCCTTGCTGGCGTGGCCCCGTTCGTTCGCATGCACGGTCATTCTAATATGAATTATGCGAAGACACGAAATCGGGATGTTTCGCCGTGCTTCTTCACGGCCTCCCGGCCTGTTGTCTTTCGCCCGCCGCGAAATCATGTTTTAAAGCGCCGGGCACTGGACTGGAGAGGAGATGCACGGTTCGAGACCAGCTACTCGACGCCGCCTTCGGCGTGAAGCCGCTTTGCGGCTGATCGTGCTTACAGTTACGCTTGAGGCCACGTCGGCTGTTGCGGCTGAGCCAAAATCGGACCCTCCGGAGCGGAACTGGCCTTGCCGGCAAATTCTGGTCGGGCGGCTGTCCTTGGCCGCGGTGTGGTCCGGCCCCTCGATCGAGGGCCTGGCCTGGCGCAACGATCAGGCGGTCGCCGATGTCGTGGCGACGCTCGCGGTGCGGCGCACCCCCCTCGAAGCCGCGGAACGCGCGATCGAGGATTTTGCCCAATCGCAGGGAGCCAGCAAGACCAAAAAGCTGGTTTCCGTTTTCGCCGGCCTATTTGAAACCCTCAACGACGAACGCTCGCAAGTGATCGAAGGGCTTCTTCGGTTCGGCGCAAAACAGAAGGAACTTGCCGGAAAAATACGCGCCGAGAACGCCTTGCCGCGAGAAGGTCCGGGCAAGGAGCCGCCGCGGGCAAGCCGGCAAGACGCCGAGACCGTCGCACGGGACTTGGAATGGGACCTACGCGTTTTCGATGAACGGCGCCAAGCGCTCACCTATGTGTGCGAGACGCCGGCGCTCATCGAACAACGGCTTTTCGCGCTCGCCAGGGTCATTCAACGCAGCCTGGAATGACCGGGGCATCCATGCCCCGGCCCCGATCCGGCGCAAGGCTATTCTTTAATTTGGCACCCATGCCCTCGATTGCTGCCAAGATCAGACCGGCGGCAGAGAAATATTTAGTCTCTCACATAGGGAACTTTTACCCCGCGTCCAAGATTAACACCAACGCCCTTGACAAGATATATGAATTCGCACAGAATTCGAGCATGAGGCGGATGGATATAAATTTAAAGCAGGATGTTTGATATTCATCAATAGTATCACACCAAGCAATATCGATGGGAGTAAGTTGTATGCATTTTTTAAGCGCTCGTTTCGCCGTCCTCGCGGCGGCCATGACGATCTCTCTAACTCCACTTGGCCGGACGGTTCGGGCGTCCGATGATAAGCCCGTCGTCAGGTCGACGATGGGCAGGAACACGATCCTGCCTTTTTCCACGAGTTCTCCCAACACAATTCGGCAACTATGCACTTGACTTAGCCAAATACAAAACGTACATTCTCCGAGTCACGATTCGACCGTGGCTGGCGCGCCCGCAGAATGATTGTAAGGTCTAGTTGCGCCGGCAACGCATTCATGGCGGCCGGGAAACGAATAGTGGGCCACGATAGTGCGGTCCAATGGGGCCTGGCTTCAGTCCACATGAAGCCCAGATGAATACCCTCTAGAGATCGAGGGCAAGCTGCGGGGCGCACAGCTCATGGTTGTGAGCTTCCCCCGGCAACGGGATCTTAAGTTTCGGCTTGGCATTCTTTTCCCCGCCATGATCTGCCGCCTTGACTATACGGACGAAACGCACACTAACTCGATAAGTGCGAAATTATATGGTTGACAAAGCAAAATAAGACGCTATGGTGAAGGTCAGACAGGCCGGACACATAGCCATGAACATCACCGATCTTCGCTTTCAAGACCCAGACAAAGCCCGTGAATATTTGGAAGCCCAGCGGTGGCCGGACGGTCCCGTTTGCCCTCATTGCGGTAACTGTGATCAAGACAAGATAACCGGGTTGAGGGGCAAAGCCCACCGTCCCGGCGTCTATCAGTGCAACGAATGCCGCGAGCAGTTCACGGTGACTGTTGGCTCAATCATGGAGCGCAGCAAGATCCCGCTGAACAAGTGGCTGCTAGCGATGCATCTTTTAGGCGCATCAAAGAAGGGGATGAGCGCCCATCAGCTTCACCGGATGCTCGGCATAACATATCAGTCGGCGTGGTTTCTTTGCCATCGCATCCGCGAAGCCATGAAGCCGACCAACCCGTCGCCACTCGGGGGCGGAAGCAAGGTTATCGAGAGCGACGAAACTTTCATCGGCGGCAAAGCCAAGAACCGCGCCTATGCGAAGAAGGAACCGAAGAAACAGGCTGTCATGACATTGGTCGAGCGCAACGGTGAAAGCCGCTCATTTCACGTCGCGAACGTGAAGGCCAAAACGCTACGCGAAAAGATCGTCACAACGGTTAGCCGCAAGTCGCATCTGATGACCGACGAACTGGCGTCTTATGAGAAAGTCGGCAAGGAATTCGCCAACCATGGAACCGTAAACCATTCGGCAGATGAATATGCCCGCCTCGGCGGTTTCGTTCATGTCAATACGGCGGAGTGCCGTTTCAGCCTCATGAAGCGTGCCGTATACGGCACGCACCGCTACCTTGCGGAATGGGACTTCAAATGGAACACCCGCAAGATCAATGACGGGGAACGCGCGGCACTTATCGCCAAAGGCATCGAAGGCAAGCGCCTCATGTATCGCGCCGCTGATAGAACCGCGAACGCTTAAGCAGAAAGCGCGCGCTTTCCTGCGGTGGCGCGCGGAGCATGCGAATTCGCCTTGATCTCGGCTTTTACCTTAGGCTTGCCGATCTTCGACTCATCGCGCTTCTTCGACGGCATAGCGAGCATCCGCTTTGCCAGCTTGCTTAGTTGAACCTCATCATGGTCGGTCATGACAGAGCCAATGACCACAGCGAAGATTTCGCTAGAGATTTCATGCACATGAATCTTGAGTTGGAACTAAAAACATCCTTTACGTGCGGCTACACTCGTGCTGAGTCCAAACCACGAACGGCACAGAAAGGCCGGGCGGATTTTCTATCGCGCCGCCCAGCAAATTTTGTGACGTTTGTTGGTGGAGCCTAGCCTTGAGGTTTCGAGTTGCATCGGGCCTCAGGGCGACTCCTTGTCGTAGGGGATAGCAGGTTTGCCGGATGGGACCCTCATCAAGTGCCGCCGACTGGTTCGATTCCAGTTATCTCCACATTTTTTGGCCCCGTGGTGGAACCCCCCGGGGTCACGCCATATCGCCGTGAAGCGATAATACAAATGTAATGCACATTGTGTGTACATTTGCCAATTCACAATTGGATGTTTTGTCCAGATTTCCTGTGGACTACTCTTACGCTTACGCTTCTGATCGCCGGCCTGTCCACTTTGGGGATAGCATCGCTAACCTGCTTTGTCATCAATATAATCGCTCGATAAGTGGCTTTCTTCTGCATTCCGTACCTTACGCCGTGACGGGGCCGCATTATCACTCATGGCCGCTGAATCGTCGGTTCTTTCGGGGCGTCACTGTGCCGCAGACGCTTCACGATGCCGTGCTATAATGAGCCTGGGCGAACGTTCGACGCAATTATGGGTTGGTTCTGTGCCGATACAAACATAGAATCGCTGCCGCCGGATCATCTAATTTCGCTTCCGGTATCGGATTTGCTTCTATGAGCGATCATCTGGACCTCGGGAATCTGATTGGCCGCAGTCTGGAGAGCATTGCGTCGATTACGCGTACCGCCGATGGCGTTCGCGTGACAACTCACTGCATGTACCCTTCAAATGGACTCGTTAAAGTTACGGTCCGGGGCGGTGTTGAGACCGTTGTCGCTTCGGATGAAGGTGGCGCCGTTGGGGAGGCATTGGGCGCTGGAATTCCATTCAAAGACTACAATCGAATGCTTGCCCATCGGATTAGGGATCAAGGATTGTCGGTACATGAGGGCGTAATTTTCACCCCGCGAATTCCTGTCGATGCCGTTGCCATCGCTATCCTTCACGTAGCAAATGCTTCTCAAGAGAGCGCGCGTTGGCTTTATGAGCATATGAAAATCAAACGAACGCGCGATTTTAAGTCCCTATTGGCAGAATTTTTGAAACGCACTTTTGATGATCGTGTGTCACATAATGCGATAATTGTTGGTCACAGCAATAAACCTCATAAATTTGCAAACATAGTTTCACTCCCAAATGGTAAACGGCTGATTGTTGATCCTGCTGTTCATGACGTTTCTTCTATTAACGCGCGAGTCGTAGCCAATTTGGACGTAAGAGCAGTCAACAATCCTCATTTAGAGCAACGAATTATTTATGACGACGAAGAAGATTGGACGCCAGCTGATCTGAATCTGCTCCAAGTTGGCGCAACAGTTGTTCCATTTTCTCGGTCTTCTTTGGTTATTTCGAGGCTTGCAGCTAGTGGTCTGATTCATTTG
>QHBR01000370.1 GCA_003244015.1 Hyphomicrobiales bacterium
TATTCCACGCCGATTCACAAACAAGAGAATTCGCTGCCATTTTGGCGGCATGCCGTTCCAATTCGGCAGAACAGCATTTTCTTTAAACAAATCCCAATTTCGTCCTTTATGAAATTGGCTCGTTTCGTTTGTCATTTCACTAAATGCGTGCCGATGCATGGTGAAGTTATCGCCGATCCGAAGATCGGACACATAGAACTTGATCGACACGATGCGATCCGTGTTTCGCATGAAGTTCAGGCCAACGGTTTGCACTTCAATGGCGATTTTGCCGTCGCCGACGAACCAGCTCAGTGGCACTTTCATGAATATGATGCCCGGACGGTTATCAGGAAGCTGCTTTCTGGCTTTTACAAGTGAGTGGTGGATACTCCGAGGGTTGATCTTCGTCGTCTCGAATTTACTTTTCGCTTCCGCTGGAACTGCAAGCCCATTGGGATAAAACAACTCAACATCGTAATCCTTCCCCTTCGCCTGCTGCGGAATGACGAAACGGAAATCGACGTCGCTAATATACAGAAGCCGTCCGAAGTCCAGTTCAGCGTATGTTGACTCTACTTTTTCCGCTCCTGCTTTCATCTGCGCGATACAAGCATCGAAACCGCCAATATGTTGGAGATTGAACAAGCACTCCGCGAGGTCAAATACGCGAAAGACTGTAGCTACTCGACGCGACGCGGACGAAAAATCTATGCGAAAAAAGCTGGATTTTGACGCGGACGCGTATGAGATGTGAGATAGGCACCATTCTTCCCCAAGAAAATGCCTAACGACTGTTTTTGCGAGGGCAAACGGCCGCTCAGCGTCATCATTTCTGATGTCATCCGGTAAAGTCGAGACCAGTTTGTGCAGGTCATCAACCTTGATCCGTCGGGGCGCGTCGATCATGGTGTTCAATGCGTTTTCGGAGCCAAGCCTTTTTACTTCCCCTTTGGCATTCGACCGGTGCCCCTGCACTCGCTGCAAGGAACAGCACTTACCTCAAATCGCCGCTCCCCAGAAATCGGATCGTCTGGCAAAGGGCGCGGTTGACGCGGCTGATCGGGATCAGCTCCGGTTCCAAGACAACGCGGGCATTTGTCCTCAATCCAGTCCGCCTTAGTTTCCTTTTCCATGATCGCTCTCTCGATACGTCGATCTACCAAAGCGTCGTATCTGGGATGTTGGCCTTGTGAGCGCAACCCCCCGCCTTTGTCGCATAAGATCATTACGTTAAATCGCATGAAGGCAAAGCGCCCCGCCGATTGCCCGGCGGGCGAAGCGTCAGACTCCTCGCATGCCGTGCAGCAAGCTCGGTTTCTCAGCAGAAGGACGTTAGCGGACTTGGGAGCGCCCAAAGACCGCAGCATCAATGATCGGAATTCCTCGGAAGGAGTCCAGCACCAGCAAATCCGCATCGCCGGAGACAATCACTTCGGCGCGACCGTTTAGCGCCAGTTCCAGAAACATGTCATCCTTGGGATCGCGGCACGCCCCCCTCACCGGCTCGGTGATCGTCACAAGCTCCGCTTCTGCAAACAGCCGCCGGACGTTATCGACAAAGTATGGCGTGATCTTCGAGGCGAAACGCGGTCGTTGCAAGACCTCAAAAA
Source organism: Hyphomicrobiales bacterium (assembly GCA_003244015.1). Lineage (GTDB taxonomy): Bacteria > Pseudomonadota > Alphaproteobacteria > Rhizobiales > Beijerinckiaceae > Methylocapsa. The sequence continues at coordinate 1,593 of QHBR01000370.1, forward strand.
CTTCCTGCTCTGTCGCTGCGGTTTTGAGAAGGCCATCATACTTGTCAACCCAACGCACGACCATGCCGGGCCATGATGACTTTTTCAGGGAGGCACTGACGAAGACGTTTGTATCGACGACCAGCCTCATCCAAGACGCGGATGCACGCTTTCGCGTTCATCTTCGATGATGCGATCAATGTCGGCGTCCGTCCAACCTTCGGCCTTGACCAAGGGACGGGCGAAGGCCCGCGCTTTCGAAACCCAGTCGTCAGGCTCGATGGTGATCATCACGCGCTGATCCGGCGACACGCCTCGACGCGCCAGCTCGGCGGCAACTTGCCCGGCTGTGCTTTCGATAAATTCAGGCGGTGTTTGCTCGGCCATGGCGGAACTATAGCACAGATCAGGAAGATTTTCGAGAGCGACAACAACGCACCGCATTTAGCCCCTTGCCCTGTCCGTTAAGACTCTCGACGAATCAGTAAATTTTCGGCAGGCTGGGCGGATGCGCGGCAACTGATTCGTCCGCGACGTTCCCGCAATTTTGTTTGGAGAAACCGACCCCTAGAAACACAAAACCCGCCTATGAGGCGGGCCGGTGTCCCGGCAAAACCGCGGAATATCAATGTCTCTCGCAGGACTGATACTCCCCGAAAATTCGATCCGATGCAAGCCTTTTTTGGCAACGGGTTCGTTTGTCCGAAATCAGCCCCTTCCGGGCGGGTTATCCACAACCCGAACGGAGGAATCATGTCTATCGCCGCCACCCTGCCCAAGCATTTGAAGCCACGCCGCCCAAGCATTTGAAGCCACGCCGCGAAAAGGTCTTCGGCCTAGCGCGCGGGTTCGCCCATGACCGCAACGCGCGCGTCAGGATCGAAACTTACGTCAAGGCGTGGAACGCCAAGCAGAAACAGGAGGGCCAGCACCAAGGTCCGATCACTGCCGCCTACCAGCGCGTTTTGCATGTGCTCCTGTGGCATTTCATGAGCTACAGGGACGGGCTTTGCTTCCCTTCCTATGAGACCATCGCCGCAAAGGCCCCGTGCTGCCGCGATACGGTTTACGAGGCGATCAAGGTGCTTGAGGACACCGGCGTTTTCACATGGGTCAACCGCATCGACCGCGTGGCCGACCGCGTCAAAGACCTGTTCGGCCACTGGACGAAGGACTACCGCTTCGTGCGCCGGAGCAATGTTTACATGTTCCGCCGGACAGAGCGTCAGCGTCCAGGGAGATGGACTTTCGACTCCCTTGGGTCGCGTGATCGACGTGCGCGCCATCGGCCAGGCGGGAATGCAGCTGAACTACGTGCTGGACCCTGGAGGTCCCGGGGGAAAAGGGCGTCGCCCGACGCCGCCTGATTTCGCGTTTGCGTCACCGCCGACCGCGCCCGGCGTTATCCCTGTGCCCCCAGCACCTTCGATCAGTATGCCGCAGGCGCCACCGCAACCGCCGCGCCCCTGACCCAACAACCGGCCGCAGTGATCGAGGCACGCGGCGAAGGTCTCAAAACGAAGCGCGAGCGTGTCATCGAACGGTCCGAGATTGCTGCTGGCAGCGAGCTCAAGCCGGTGAAGAGGCCAAAGCCCGACTAACACGGCACGCATGGCGAGGACGAGTCGCGAGAGGACGTCCTACGCAGCTGACGCCGATGCTTGTTTAGATGGGCGGCGCGGGTACGCCACTCACCTCTTTCCGACGGGAACCCGCGTCATGACCAAGCCGACCGCCCCGCTTGACTGGCTGAACTTCTTTCTCGCCGATGTCCGGGACGGACTCGGCAGGACGCACCGACATTACGGTTCGCGGGTTTCGCTCGTCATTCCGGGACTGGGTTTGGGAGGAGACCGAATTTCCGCATGAACTTGCCGAACAAGGCACCATCACGATCTGCGCCGCGACGATGCAGACCGACATCAGTGCAGTGCCGATATCACGGTCGGCAAGCGCGAGTTTCTGGCCGACCAGCGGAAGCATGGCCGCGTTGGCGAAGTGGAACATGGTCACGCAGGCGGCGAAGATCAGGAGCGGGCGGCACTCAAGAAGTACGCGGAAGCCCGAGGGCTGCTCGGCCTTCTTCTCCTGTTCGGCGGTTAGCCCGCGAGCGATGTCGTGATTGATCGCGCCGGCCGGAATCGAGAGGGTGGCGACGATGCTCACCACGGCCATTGCGGCCATCACCCAAAAGACGGCGATCGGGCCAAAGAAATAGGCAGTGCCACCGGCGAGCGTAGCGGCTGTCGCATTGCCGGCGTGGTTGAAGGCCTCGTTGCGCCCGACCCGACGCGAGAAGGCCTTGGGGCCGACGATCCCGAGCGTGATGGCGGCAATGGCCGGGGGGAAAATCGCGCCCGACGCTCCGGTCGCGACCTGCATCAAGGCGACAAGAGAAAATTGGGGGAAGAAGGGAAGCAGCAGGGAGCCGACCGTGATCAGGATGGCCGCGCCGATAATGATCCCCCGCTTCGCATCGATGAGGACGCCCGCCGGCGTCTGCGTCAGAAGACCCGCAATGCCGCCGATCGACATGACGACAACGATGCTGCCGGAATCCCATTTCTGTATGATGAGCAGGTAGGGCACGCCGCCGGCCCCCGACGAGGAAACCACCGGGATGGGATATGAGCCGCCGGCGAGGAAACTGGCGGTCTCGCCCGATAAGGCAATAAGGTTCGGCTCGGCCAGATCCCGGACTACTTTCTGCTCCTCGAGCGCGCTGAGCACGGCATCGAGGCTGCCGAACTTGGAGTTGACGATCTGGGTGATGATGGTCGCGAAGGGACTGCCCGTACCTCCGGCTCCCCCCACGACGTCGAGGAACGAGTTGCTCGTGCTGGTCGCGCTTTGCGGGAACATCGTGCTCGACGGGAAGTTCCCGTTTGCCGGTATAAGACCGGGACCCTGCTGGGTTCCGACGACTCCGGCCAGGTTACCGTTTTGTTTGAAGAATGCCCAGCGCACGCCGAGATTGCGCGCCGCTTCGCGATTGGCCTCGACGAAGCGGACCTTCAGCATGACTTGCTGCGGGCTCGCGACCTTGAGCGCGTTGACGACGCCGGCCGGTGCGAGACCGGCCGCGACGCCCGCTCGACCGTCTGGGAATCCCCGCCATTGCCGCTCAATACGAGCTTGCCATAAACATCATTGACCCGAATGCCCTTGCCGCCGGACCCCTCGCGGATCTTCGAACCGAGGCTGCGGGTATCCAGCTTGACCTCGACATCCACCACGCCGATCAGCTGTCTCTTTGTGTCGTACAGCAGGACATTGGTGGCGCCGATCTTCTTGCCCAAAATGACGAGTTGCCGGTCGCTGATCGCGCGCGCATCGGCGATGTCCGGATCGGCAACCTCGACGACCGCGAAGGGAACGTCGAGCCGAAGGTTTCTGGATTTGTGCTGAACAAGCGTCACGCTCGTGAGCAGGTCGACATTGCCGGCCGAGAGGCGGGCGCCGTTTGTCTGAGCCGCCGCCCGCCCGAAAAGTTTCGGCGTGGCGAAAATCGCAAGGATTACGGCTAGGACAATCAGCGGCCGCCCCCCTAGGGGTACGATCCGCGCGCTGGGGAAGCCGACGGGCCCAGGTCTTCCTTCCGGCATGGCGAAATCGCCCACCCCGCGCGCGTCCTCGACCAAAGAGCACTGACCAAACAATGCTTCGCGATTGGCCAAATAATGATTCGAGCGCGGCGACTTCTCGATTGGTGACGAAAGCCGGAACCGCAACTAATAATTGGGCATCTCGAAAAATAC
>QHBR01000192.1 GCA_003244015.1 Hyphomicrobiales bacterium
GAATAGCCGGTGCCGAAATCGTCGAGCGAAAGGCCGGCGCCGAGCTCGCGGATGCGGGTCAGCATTTGCGCCGCATATTCGGGATTTTCCATCACCAGGCTTTCGGTCAATTCGAGTTTTAAGGTGCCGGGGCTCACATTGGCGCGGGTCAGCACCGCCCTTACGTCATGCAGGAGATCGTGGCGGAGCAATTGGCGGGACGAGACATTGACGCTGGCGAAAATCGGCGGATCGACGTCGAGCGCGCGTTGCCAGGCGGAAAGCTCGGCCGCGGTGCGCTCCAGCGCGAAAATGCCGAGATCGATAATTGTCCCGGTCTCCTCGGCGAGGGGAATGAATTCGGCGGGGCCGAGCCGCCCAAGCCGCGGATGATCCCACCGGAGCAACGCTTCGAAGCCGGCAACCGTGCGGTCCTCGAGCCGGACGATCGGCTGGAAAAGGACCTTGATTTCGCCGCGGCCGAGGGCGCGGCGCAGGTCGGCGTCGAGCCCGAAACGATTCGGGCGTAGGGTGCGCATCGATGGCCTGAACACTTCGATGCGATTGCCGCCCATCCGCTTGCCATGCCGCATCGCGATTTCGGCATCCTTCAGCATGTCTTCGCGCGTCGCGTGCAATTGTGGATCGTAGAGCGCGAGGCCGATCGAGGCAGTGAGCGGAATTTCCTTGTCGCTAACGGTCACCGGAGTCGACACGACGCGGGAAACCAGATTGGCGAAAGCGCTGATCCGATCGGTCTCGAATTCCGAAACGATCAGGACGGCGAATTGGTCGCCGGAGAGCCTTGCCAGCGTATCCCGCGGCTTCAGGATGCGGGAAAGCCGCCGCGCGAGAGTGAGCAGAATGGAATCGGCGGCGGAAAACCCGGCGGCCTCGTTGATTTGCTTGAACCGGTCGATGTCGATGCTGAGGATGGCGGGGCGGATGCGATCGCCGGTTTGGGCGAGCGTAAGGGCCGCGCCGGCGCGATCGAAGAAAAGCTCCCGGTTCGGCAGGCCGGTCAGATTGTCGCGCACCGCATCGCACAGAAGTCTTTCCTCGGCGATCTTTGCCTCGGTGATGTCGGCGAGGGTGCCGATGATACGGACGACATCGCCGTCGGTTCCGGCGACGGGACGTGCTTTCATGCGGAACCAGTAATAATCCGCGCCGTCGGCGTGCAAGCGGAATTCTTGATTGATCCGCCCGCGTCTCTGCTCGATCAATGTATCGAGACAGGCGCGGAAACGATCCCGCTCGGTTGGATGCAACACGTCGAGCCAGGCCGCGGCCGGCCCTTCGAGCGCGCCGCTGGCAAGTCCCAACTGAACCTCGACCTCGGGACTGACATAGACGCGGTCGGCCGCCACGTCCCAGTCGAAAATGACGTCGCCGCTGCCGGTCAAGGCGAGAGCCTTGCGCTCTGTTTCCGATAGACCGCCGGTCCCAAGCGCGCTGCCGGCGAAGGCGTTTTGCATGATTGTGAAACCAATGAGCATGGCGATAAGCACGAGGCCGCCAACCAGGGCCGGCGAGACAAGATCGTTGGTCAACGTTCCGGTGACCGTGAAGGCCGCGCCGATGACCCAAATCAGAAGCAGCAACCATGCCGGTATAAGCATGATGGCGCGGTCGTAGCCATGCATCGCTAGATAGAGCACTAGGACGAACCCGGCGCCGGCGATCGTGGCAAGCGAGATGCGCGCGACCCCCGCCGCGACCGGCGCATCGTAGACAGCAAGGCCGGCGAGCGCGGCGAGAAAAATCAACCATGCCGCCGCCACATGCGAAGCCCGCACATGCCAGCGGTTAAGCTTGAGATAGGCGAACAGAAAGACCAAAAGCGTCGCCGAGAGGGTAGTTTCGACGCAGGCGCGTAAGACGCGATCGGATTGGCCTTCGGTGCCGAAGATCTTGTTCCAGAAACCGAAGTCGATGCAGACATAGGCGAGCACCGTCCAGGCGAGCGCGGCGGCGGCCGGAAAGATCACCGCGCCTCTGACGACGAAGACGATGGTGAGAAAAAGCGCGAGCAGCCCCGCGACCCCAATGACAATGCCCTTATAGAGGGCAAGGCCCGTCATTTTGTCTTTGTAGGCGTCCGGCTCCCAGAGATAAAGCTGGGGTAGGTTCGGGGTCCGCAGTTCCGCGACATAAGTGACGGTCGTGCCGGGGTCGAGGGTCAGGCGGAAAACATCGGCGTCGGCGCTTTCGTCGCGTTCAATCGGATATCCCTGGCTCGCGGTAATCGCGGAAATGCGCGAAGCGCCGAGATCGGGCCAGATCACGCCGGAGCCGACCAGCCGGAAATGCGGCGCGACTAGCAATCTTTCGATTTGTTCGCTAGTATCGTTGGTGAGTGCGAAGACGATCCAATCCGGGCGTGTCCCTTCGTTCCTCGCCCGCACCTCGATGCGGCGAACGATGCCGTCGGAGCCGGGCGCTGTCGAGACGAGAAGACGGTCGCCGTCGGAATGATAGGTCTCAAAAGCCTTGGTCAGGTCGATGGCTTGCGACTCGATCGGCACCCGAACCGATTCGATGGCCCTTGCCGGGGATAGCCCCGCCGCGAGCGCCAAGAGCGCGAAAAAGAAACGCGGATACCGCATCATGCTCGACAAAAAGGAGCTATCCCGCTTGCTGGGCCGGATCCGCGAACATCGCGGGTCGCCCCAGTCGCGGCAAGGATTGGTAAGGCTTATGGAGCCGCGCGGCAAGAGCCGGGCCGGGCCCCGCCAAAGGGATGAGTATGAAAAGATGTCAGAATTTAACGAAGCCAAGCAGATGAGCTGCTTGAGTCCATCCGCGGCGTCAATCTGCTTCGCCCGCGACTCCACCCGCCGAAGAGGCCGCCGCGGCCGCCGATCCAGAAACCGCCGAATTCATCAGTGCTTCCTGAAAGCCGCGTCCGCCCCGGCTGCGAAACCCGGCCATCTCCGCCGGGGTGGGCGCGGCGCGCTGGGCGGAGCGCCGGCGACGCCCCTCCTCCGGCGCGGAGGGCTCGTCAATGCATGGCGAGCGGGGTCAGAGCGCCCGTGTTGTTGTTCAAGTTTCCATCGATATCGTTGTCACCGTAGCTGAATATGGTGCCGCTGGCCCCGACGTTCCCCCCAACAAAATTCCCCGTGACCACCGAATGCCCGACCCGAAGAATGGCATTCTGGGCGAAAAGTCCGGTACCGCTGTAGCTCGCAACGGAATTGCGCACCATGACGGCGGTGGCCGCGGCGCCGGCCGCGGAGAACGCAAAGATGTCGAAAGTGGTGTTGTTGGAAGCCACGCTATCGACGACGGTGACATTGAGCGATCCCCCGGTCGTCGCCGCGCCAGTCACGACGATTCCGTTGCCATTATTGTTCGTTATGACCTTGCTGAGCACGCCGGTGACAACCGCCGATCGGTGGGCGCGATACGTATCCCGACAATCGCAAAATTCCGGATGACGCAGTTTTCTAAGGTGAGGTTCCCGCCCGAGTTGAACTGGATGCCGCTTGTCCCGCTGCCAAGTCCCTCGATGGTCAGGCCGCGCAGATGAACGCTGTCGTTAGCGCCGGCATTGATCGCGACGCCATTCCCGCCCGATCCGGCGAGGATGCCGGCCGTGCCGACGCCGTCGTTGACGATGCTGATCGCCTTGGTGATCGTCATCGGGCCATAGGCGGCCGGATCGAGCACGTCGATCTCGCCGCCTGCGTTTGTCTGGGTGAGCGCGAAGGCAAAAGTCCGGCAAGGTGCTGTAACCGTACAGGCTCCAGCGTCGGTTCCCTTTCCGGAAACCCAAGTCCGGTTTGCCAGCGCCTGCGCCGGCGCGGCGGAAAGACCGCAGGCGAGAAGCGCCCCGGCGACTGATAACGATGTGATCTTGATCATGGAATGTCCTCCAAACAACGCGGGCGAAGCGATCGCGGTAAGCGATCGCGAAGGGTAGCGTTGCCGGAGCAGCATACACGGCCCGCTAGCGATGCACGAGACCGCCGCCGCTCTACCCCGCCAAGAGCCGCGAGCAAGGCCGCCCGCGGCGCGGAGGGCTTGTCAATGCGCAGCAGTGGATTCGCGCGGTGGCGGAAGCTTACTACCACCTTTTCAAAACTATTCTTGATGCTTACCTCTCGAATTGCCACCGTCTAGGCGGCTACCTCGATGATTAGAGTTCACGCTGATGAGTAAAATCTCCCGATTTTTCGCCATGAAGCGAAAGGGCCAGCCGATCGCCGTGCTGACAGCCTATGACGCCCCGACCGCCAAGGCCGAGGAGGCCGCTGGCGTCGATATTATTCTCGTCGGCGACAGCGTCGGCACCAATATTCTGGGCTACGCCAGCGAGAGGAACGTCACCCTCGCCCACATGTGCCACCACGTCGGCGCGGTGCGCCGAGGCGCGCCCAAAACCATGATCGTCGCCGATTTGCCCTATCGCAGCTACGACACGCCCGCGATCGCGGTCGAAAGCTCCCGCCGCCTGATCGAGGCCGGCGGCGATATCGTCAAATTCGAAGGGCCGCAAACCGGCATCCTCGATGCCCTCGCCGGCGCCTCGATCGAGGTCTGCTGTCACCTGGGGCTCCTGCCGCAGCATCACGACGACAAACGCCTCCAGGGCCAAAAGGCGGCGGACGCGGCGCTTCTGCTCGCCGACGCGATTGCCCTCGACAAAGCCGGAATGGCGATGCTCGTTCTCGAACTCGTGCCGGAAGAGGTCGCCGATCGTGTGACAAAATCGGTCAAGGCGCCGACCATCGGGATCGGCGCCGGACGCAAGACCGATGGGCAGGTGCTTGTTATTTCCGATGTGCTCGGCTTTACGCCCGCCAATTTCCATCACAACCGGCGCTACCAGGAAGTAGGCCAGCTCATGCTCGAGGCGGCAAAAGCCTATGTCTTGGATGTGCGTTCCAGGAATTTTCCGTCGGAGGAAAATGCGTTTCGAATGAACGCTGACGAGCTCGCGATCTTTCTCAAGGACAAGCCGTAAGCGTCATCCGCCAAGCGTTCTCTTCGCGACCGCGCTGGCTTTCGCAAAATCCATGGAGCCCGCATATTTTCCCTTGAGCGCGCCGACCACTTTTCCCATGTCCTTGATCGAGGTGGCTCCAGTCTCGGCGATGGCGGCGACGATCGCCTGCGCCACGTCCGCCTCGCTTAGCTGTTGCGGCAAAAAGCCCCGGATGATCGCGATTTCCTCGCTTTCTTGGCGGGCGAGGTCCACGCGGCCCGCTTTTTCGTAGATCTCTTGCGATTCCGTCCGGCTCTTCGTCATCTTCTGGAGGAGCGCCAATATCTCTTCATCGGCCACGGTTTTTCCCTGCCCTCGCGCCTCGATATCCTTGTCCTTGAGCGCGGCCATGATCATGCGGATCGTGCCGACGCGGCGCTTTTCGCCGGCCTTCATCGCCGCCTTGAGCTCGCTTGAAAATTTTTCGCGCATCGCTAGCTCCTCGCCTTTTCATGGGATTTGACGGCAGGCATGGGCCGCTTTATCGAAATGCAAGAGCATGATCCGCGAAACCGGAAGCGGTTTTGCGAAAAGATCATGCGAAATCAAAGACTCTAGAGCATGATGCGATTCAATCTAATTGCATCATGCTCTAGGAGCGGATTTAGAGTGAGCACGACAGGCGAGCAAGAGCAAGCTTCCGCTTTCTGGCACGAACCGCGCGCGACCGCGCTTCTCGTTTTGGCAAACGGCATGGCGATCGAAGGGTTTGGGCTCGGCTTCACGGGCGCGGCAGTTGGCGAAGTCTGCTTCAACACGGCGATGACCGGTTATCAAGAAATCCTCACCGATCCCTCTTATGCCGGCCAGATCGTCACCTTCACCTTTCCGCACATCGGAAATACCGGCGTCAATGATGAGGATATCGAGACAAGCAATCTCGCGGCGAGCGCCGGAGTGCGCGGCATCATCGTTCATGCGCCGGTCACAGGTCCGTCCAATCACCGGGCCAATGGCGATTTCAATACATGGCTGAAGCGCCGCGGCATCGTCGGCCTTTATGGCCTCGACACGCGCGCGCTCACCGCGTTCATTCGCGAGAACGGCATGCCGAACGCGGTCATCGCCCATTCGGCAAGCGGCGATTTCGACATCGATGGCCTGCGCACGATGGCGCGGGAGTGGCCAGGCCTCGAAGACATGGACCTCGTGCCGGAGGTCACCGCCGCGCAGCGCTACGACTGGACGCAAGCGGCATGGGTGCCGGGACAGGGTTTTCGGGCCGCCGGGCCGGGGACATACAAGGTCGTCGCCATCGACTACGGAATCAAACGCAATATCCTGCGGCTTCTGACCGAGGCCGGCTGCGCGGTCACCGTCGTGCCGGCGCAGACGCCCGCGGACTCGATTCTGGCGATGCGGCCCGACGGAGTTTTTCTTTCGAACGGTCCAGGCGATCCAGCCGAAACCGGGAA
>QHBR01000409.1 GCA_003244015.1 Hyphomicrobiales bacterium
TGTAATCCCGCATGAAGTCACCGGACAGACTCTAAGCGAATCCGTATAGGCTCTCCTTGTTCTGAAAAGAACGCAAGGGCCGGATCGTCTCCTCCAAAGCCTTACGGGCTGTGGCGGAGCCAAGATCGCCTTCGGCCCTTCACCGGACCCGTATGGTTGCCGGAATACCAGGTTCGCATTCACAAGGCAGGGTCGGGGAAGATGAAAAAGTCACCTCTCATTTGCGCTGGCATTGACACCGGAAAAGGCAAACTCGACGTGGCGGTCGACAGCCATCCCGATTGCCTAAAAGTCAACAACGATCGCGATGGCCATGCCGCTCTCACCACGTGGCTCGACGCGTACCGTCCAGCGCGAAGGTGAATCGGCGATGTCGAGCCACCCGGCGCGGCTCTATCATGTTGGCGCCAAGGCGCCCAAGCGCTCGACATTCGCCGACGCCAATCGCGACCGCGATCCCCGAGTGTTCTCGAAGTTGTTCGAGCACATGCTGGCGTCGTCGACGCGCGGGTTTCGCCGCACGATGGACGATGCGGTGCGCCTGATCGACAAGACAAGCCTGCATCTTGCCGGCGTTGGCGCGCAATGGGCGCGCTTGTCCAGCGATGTTTTCGGCGGAAAGCGCGCATGTCGTTCATGATCCAGACCTTGGCCACCCGGTCACTCACGCGGCGACGGCGGCCAACGTCAACGACATCGCCGTCGCCAAGCAAATGCCTGTTGAAGCGGGCGCGACCTCAGTCTTCGATCTTGGCCATACCCCGGCTCTTCAATGAGCCGGGGTATACTAACAATAATCATGGTGGTGGTCTCCGAGACAAAGGTCAAACGGGCGCGCCTTCCGCAACCACCGCGGCGCGCCGTAGAGTATAGCCGAAGACGATGGGCCGCGGCAGCGAAAATCCGGTCCGGATCTCCGCGCCGCCGGGCGTGGCCGTCGCCGCTTAAGGGTTGGAAGGGTTCGAACTCGTGGACCGTGGCGCCGGGATCGCCGTCATATTCGGCGGACGCCATGACGCCGAAGTCGGCGTTGCCGGCCTGGAAGACGGTGATGCAGACCATGAGGGTGGTGGCGAGGTTCCAGCCGCGGGCATGAGCGCTGCTGAGGGCTTGAGACATTGTTCCGGCTCCTGTCTTGGAGGCGGGGACCATCCCCGCGCGACAGGCGCCCGATGTGTCCGGCCGAGGGCCGCAATCACCGCACAGGCGAAGCCGGAGAGGCCGCACGCTCGCGTAGTGGACCCTTCAAGGGTTGATGGCGTCAGGCCATGGGCCTGACCAAGGATCAGCGCCAATAAGAGCGGGTGAAATCTGCGTGCCATTGGAGCCATCGGAACACGGATGGGCCCCGACCGGCGTTATCCGCACCGTCGCGTATCGGCAACTATTCCGGTGCTGCGGGTCTGGCATGTCGGTGCACGACCGGGACAAAACGAGCAAAACACGTATCCGATGCTCGGCTGTGCGGGAGAGTGGAAGCTGTACTAACCGCCGCATTTTCTATCTTCCTGACGTGGAGAAAGCCGTGCTCGAGGGCATGGTAGAGGAGCTAAGAGATCCCCGTCTCATCGAAGCCTATGTCCGAAAGTACAATGAGGAACGCAAGCGCCTTGCGGCCACCGCAATTGCGACAAGGACTAAGATCGAGAGAAAGCGTGATCGGCTAGAAGGCGAGAGGCAGCGGGCAATTGACATGGTCATCAAAGGTGTGATCGGCGAGGAGGATGCACGGGCCCGTATCGCTGAACTGAAAGCCCAGCTGCTGCAAGCCGAACACGAATTGTCCTCTCTGGACGAAGCGCCAAAGATCATCGCCCTGCATTCGGCAACGCTGGACCGTTACATCGCAACCGTGGATCGGCTCGCCACCGTCTTGAGCAATCATGCCGAGGCAGAGGATGACCGAGGACGGCTCGCCACGGATTTCCGCGCCTTGGTCCATAGTGTGACCATTCATCCCAAAGCGCCGAGGGAAGGTTTTCAGGTCGAGGTGAAAGGCAAACTTGTCGCCCTCATGGGCGGCAAGGCCTTCCCCCAGGCGAAATATAGTGGGGGACGCGTGGTAGCGGAGGTCCGCTACAGCCATTCCCCCCCAATCGAGATCGCCGAGTTTCCGCTTCGATTTCAGAGCGCCTTTACAAGAGCGGAACCGCGACTGGAGGCATGACATGGACCTCTCGATCCGACCGATGCAATGGGCGAGCCTGCCTGAGCTGCACCAGACACCGGCGCTCGACGACAGCGATCTGGACTGCCTTGAAGAAGTCCGGGACGTCTTGGCCCGTCACGGCAAATTGGCCCGCTTCGCCGTGCATTTGGCGCACCGCCATTTCGAGCTCGCGCCGGATGAAATCCTGATCGAGCGCCCGGACCCGGACGGGCGAACCCAGCATGTCACAGTCGGCCGGCTGAATGACGAGCCGGAGGCCCGCCCCACAACCTGGCTGTTTGAGGAAGGTCCGGAAATGCGCCTGTCAGACGCGGTCTACTGCGTCTGCGTTTCGGACCCCAACAAGACGGAAGCCTGCATTCGCCATGGCAAGAGCCGATCCCCGACCGCCAAGCACCAGAGGGACGAGGCTGCGAAGGGGCAGCGAATCTCTGAGGAAAAGGCCCGCTACGAACAAGGCGGCCCGATTGCAGGCCATAACGAGCCCGGGCGGGAAAGGTGACTCTATTGCGAAGCGCGAGCGATTGTTATTACATACGCCCGCATGTCCGATTTCAATTTAAAACAAAAACACCTTTCAACAAGGCAGCATCTAAATAATTCCTTAATATAGTACATTTTATACTAAGGTATGAATGAATGGATGTCAATCGGCTCGCAAACG
>QHBR01000380.1 GCA_003244015.1 Hyphomicrobiales bacterium
CCGTCCACATGGGTGACCCCCTTCGAATCAGGCCACCACCCTTGAATCACAAGTGATGCATAGGATTCAATATCTCTCCGGACACTCAAGGCGTAAGGTATATTCCTTGACTAGCCCTAATTCGAGGTAGAAATTTGGATTGTTTGGACTCTTGAAAGAAACTTCCGATGGCGAATATGTGCGGTCGGGACGCGGAAAAAGATCTGACATCATTCGCCGGGTCGATGAAAGCGCACCTTCAATGTGGCCGCTGCGCAGCCCCGACGCCGCACTCGAAGATCAGGTCCATCTCATGGAGCCGTGCAATGTTGGGATCTTATGTGGGCGCCGACGTCAGGCAGTTGCTTCCGCCGGGACCGCTTCAATCTTTCTTGAATAACGAAGCATTAGGCGCGCTTCGAAGGTGTACGGACGCCTATCTCATTCGCGGAATCAGCGTGCTGCTGGCGGCACTCTTGCCATGCTCGCGCAGAAACGTCTCGAAATACGCGATTGTGTATCGCAAACCCTCGTCCAGTTCGACTGCTGGGCGCCAACAGAGCAGCTTTTCGGCAAGGGCGATATCGGGCTGGCGCTGTCTTGGATCGTCTTCGGGCAAGGGCCTCGCGACGATCTCCGATTTCGAGCCGGTGATCGCGAGGATCTTTTCCGCCAATTCGCGAATCGTGAATTCATTGGGGTTACCGATGTTGAGCGGTCCGGCGATCTCTTCCGGCGAATTCATGAGGCGGTCCAATCCGTCGATCAAATCGGTCACGTAGCAGAAGGATCGCGTCTGCAGGCCCTCGCCGAAGATGGTGATGTCTTTTCCAAGCAAGGCCTGGCAGATGAAGTTCGACACTACGCGGCCATCGTCGGGGCGCATATTGGGGCCATAGGTATTGAAAATTCGCGCGACCTTGATGCTCAATCCATGCTGACGGCGATAGTCGAAAAACAGAGTTTCGGCACACCGCTTGCCCTCGTCGTAGCAGGATCTGCTGCCGATCGGATTGACATTGCCCCAATAGTCCTCGGTCTGCGGATGGACGGCGGGATCGCCATAGACCTCGGATGTGGAGGCCTGCAAGATGCGGACCTTGAGGCGCTTAGCGAGGCCGAGCATGTTGATCGCGCCGGAGACGCTCGTCTTCGTCGTTTGAACGGGGTCGAACTGATAATGGACCGGCGAGGCCGGACAAGCGAGGTTATAAATCTCGTCAACTTCGACAAACAGAGGGAAGGTTACGTTGTGGCGGAAAAGCTCGAAACGCCTGTTGTCGAGGAGATCCTCGATGTTGCGGCGGGTTCCGGTGGAGAAATTATCGGCGCAAAGAACCTCGTGGCCCTGGTCAAGCAGAAGGCGGCAAAGATGGGTTCCGAGAAAGCCCGCGCCGCCGGTGACCAGACTCCGCTTTTGTTCCAATAACACATTCAGCTCCGCTTGGATTGTTTCGGGTTTGCCGTGTCCCGCTCTGAATACCTACCGGCGATTTCACGGGCTTTGACCGAACGGCTCATTGGTATCATAGTGCGAATGCGCGAGAAAGCCTCAACGGAACTCATCCTCCTCGACAGCGGATTGGTGACCAAGGCCGGGCATAGTTACAGGCCTGCCAAGACCGTCTCCGATGCCTCGGCGCGGCGGAGCTTGCGATACCGCATGTTTGGCTTCCAAGCGCTCGATCAATCCATCGCGGCGGAGATTGGCGCCATCCCGCATTTCCAACGCTCGCTTAATGATGGCGTGGATCTTTCGCGCGGGGAAAAGCGAAGATGAACTTGCTTCTATTCCCCGTCGTTCCTTCGATCATCGGGCGGCGGGTCGCTGAAAAGGGTTATGGTTCCGGCAGCGCTGTTGCGTTTGCTACGCCCGGTCTGCTATAACGTCGAAGCCTGTGGCGAGTTTGATGCTGCGTGTTTTATTGGGGGCGCATCATGTTCATGGAAACGGCTTCGAAGGTAAGAAAAAAAAATCTGACCTACCTGAATAATGACAGACTAGAAAACATGAATTCTTGTATTAATTCTATAAAGCGGAAAAGAGTTCCAGGAGAATTCTTAGAGTTTGGAATTGCATTGGGCGGTTCCGCCATTTGCATCGCGAGCGAGCTCGATGATGATCGCCGCTTCATCGGCTTTGACGTCTTCGGCATGATCCCGCCCCCCGGCGAGAAGGATGGTCCCGGTCCGAACGAACGATACGAGACCATTAAAACCGGTCGTTCTGTCGGGATCGGTGGCGATCGATACTACGGCTATGTCAACGATCTCCACCAACTTGTTATCAAGAATTTCGAGGATTTCGGGTTCATGATCGACGGCCACAAAATCGAGTTGGTGCCGGGCTTGTATGAAGCAATTCTTCCTGGGCTACCCGAGATGACGATCGCGTTCGCCCATATCGATTGCGACTGGTATGAGCCCGTAATGCTTTGCTTGGAATATATCACACCTCGTTTATCACCTGGAGGCATGATCATTCTTGATGACTATAATGATTGGCCAGGGTGCAAGAAGGCATCCGACGAGTTTTGCGCGAGGCACCCCGAGATAGACGTCAGACGCACGAGTCCGCATTGTGTTCTATGCAAGCGGTTCGAACCGGCCACAATCATTGGTCGGCTAAGCCGTGCCTTTTTCGGGGGGCTCACGGCCTTCGCGCGCGATAAGCTTCTGTAGAATTTTCTTCTCCGTTGAGCCGCCCGAATTTGTCCGCGGGCAGAGAAGCGGAGGCGGTCGCTTGCGGATCGGAAGGGGGAACTTCCACGCCCGAAGCGTTGTACGCGCTGTCGAGGCAACTTTCCCTCGTGACGCTCGCGCTTCCGCACCCGAATTGTCTACGGCTTGACCGTGGAGTCTTTGATACCTACTATAGTTGGCCACTACGTCGGATTAGCGCTAATCTCCTTCAATGAGATGAATACGCAAATAGAAAGGAAGATCAGAAAGAATGGTTTTACAGCATGAGCATCTACCAGCGGCACGTGAGTTTATAAGGAAGCTTTGGGGTACCTTCGCCCGATTGGTCACGCAAATCGAATGGTCTGCCGGGAGAACGGTCGGGCCTCCATTCAACGAGAGCGCCGTCAACTGGAAAGAGATAGAGTATTTCGACCAAACATGGATTAACCGAGTACGCAAGATGGCCGCTTACGTGCCGCCGAAAAGCCGGGTTCTGGATTTGGGATGCGGTGAAATGTGGCTGCGCGAGTTTCTCGAAGATTGCATCTATATCCCGGTTGATTACAAGACAAGAAGCGCGGAGACCATCGTTTGTGACTTTAATCGATGTGAGTTTCCCGACGAGCAAGTCGACGTTGCGTTCGTTAGCGGATGTTTGGAATATATCGAGAACCCCTTCTGGTTTATCGAGGAAATAGCGACCCATTCGAAAATTTGTGTGATATCGTATTGCTCTACCGAGCACTTTGACGATCCAGCTCAGAGAGCAGCACTGGGTTGGAAAAACAGCTTCGGCTCGAAAGAATTGATATCTCTTTTCGGGGCGAATGACATGAAGTTAACGGATGAAACATTTTTGCAAGACACGAAGAACACGATTTTTCGTTTCGTTGCTTGATCCATTGACCAGAAAAGGGCCTCACGTGCAATGCCCATGATTGCGCTACTTGATCCATCCTTGCCATCCGAAAACGAAATCGAGTCTGATAATTTAGGTGACGTAATTATCGCCGAGGCGACCAAAAAGATTCTCGCAGAACTTTTTCCGGCCCATGAAATCATCTCACTTCCCACAAAGCGAACATTGAGCGGAAAGGAGATAAACACAATAAGAAGCTGCACTCACGTGTTTCTTGGTGGAACAAATATTCTGAACGGGGATCTCAAGGCGTACAATCAATGGAAAATGAATGCATCGTTCGTCGGGATAGCATACCCGAAGTTTGATGGCGTAATCGCTATGGGCGTCGGCTGGCGGATATATCAAGAGCAAACAACAGTACGATCCAAATTATTCTATAAGCGCATCTTACACAGGAAAGTATATCACGCTGTACGCGATCAGTATACTTATAAGAGAATTACAGAATCCGGAATTCGAAACGCTATCAATACATCTTGCCCTACCGCGTGGTGCCTTAATGGACGCCGCACACGACGGCGACTGCCAACGTCTGGCGATATCGTTTTCACGCTTACTGACTATAGGCAATCGGAGGGCCAAGACAACAAATTGGTTAGGGTTCTTCTGGAGCACTCAACAGGAAAGCTGGTGTTTTTTCCACAAGGCAGTAAAGATGTAGAGTATATAGAGTCATTAAAGGAATTTCATAACAATCGAGGTCGAATAATTGTCATGAATAGAAAGATCAGTGAATTCAATAACTTCGCTAGAGACTCGCGGGTCGTTTACGTCGGGACGCGGTTGCACGGGGGGATTAGATTTCTTCAGTTTGGAGGAGACGCATTAATCGTGTGCGTCGATAATCGCGCCATGGAAATCCACAAGGATATTAGATTACCTGCAGTCGCCAGAGACGATTTAGATGGTATCAGAGAATGGCTTCGCGGAAAGTTAGACTTTGGCGAGATTGCATTGCCCCTTCCTCAAATTAATCAATGGAAATCCCAGTTCATTTCGTTAGAGAGACCCAGCAAGCGAAGTGGATGTGACTGAGGCTCTCAGAGTCTGTCCGGTGACTTC
>QHBR01000117.1 GCA_003244015.1 Hyphomicrobiales bacterium
GGTATTTTTCGAGATGCCCTTGAGATGATCAATGGACTTATCGTCTTCGTGGATTCCCCTCAGGAAGTCGCGTTCAAACGGGATGACGTCTCCACAACCCTCGCAAGACAATGTGTCATTTGCCTTGATCCAAGTGATCGTCTTCTTAGTCTCATGTGCACACTGAGGGCATAGAAATCCGATTACAGCGTCGTCGAACATGCCAATTCACCATAGATAGAGCTGACGGGGCAGCATTATATGATTTGGCATGGTTAATTATCTACTACATAGATCGATGGCCGGTTGCTGCGCACGGGCGCCGCGAACTTTTCAGCATCCGGTCTGAAACGCCAGGACAATGATCTTATCGTGATCCAAAGTGCCGAGGCCGCCGCGGCATTCAAACACAATTTCGAGGCGCGATTTGCGAGCGGCGACAATCTATCACCAGTTGGAAACTGAAAATGAAACCCTTAATTCTGTCGGTATGCGCATTACGAGCGCGTCTGCTTCCATTGCGGATGACGGCAATCGATCAAGTTTGTTTTGAGTTACGCACGCCTCGGCAATCATTTTGCGCTACGGTACTCCCTGACGAGGAAAGGACATTTGAAATGAGAAACCTTTTAGCCGCCTCCATCTCCATTCTGGTCTACGCCGCCATTTTAGGCGCCCCGGCGTCCGCAACGCCCGTTCAGATGATCTGCACAATTGACGCGCCGGCCACCTTCCCGATAGCCGTTTGGCTTCCGGCCGGCAACATCTGCTACGTCAACGGCATCGTGCAAGTACCCGTGGTGATGATGCTTGAGCCGTCGCCAATCCGCGGCCTGGTTGCAAGGTTCTAATTCAGCACTTGGGCGCTGGTTCTTTCTTCGGCTTCGGGGGACTTGGCTTTCCGGCGCCTGTTCTGAATCGGCTTCGCAAACTGGCGGCTCTAGCTCTATGGATGATGCTGCTGTGCGGCTTTCCGCCGCATTTTTTGCGGCTTCTTGCCGCGTTCCTAAGTCTCGCCGAACGGTAGTCTCATCAACACCCAAAACCTTTGCCGCCTGGTGTTGGCTCATCCCGGCGGCCACCTTCGGCGGCCGGCATTGTGAGTTTCTTAGCCTCTACGGCCCTCGCAGCAACCGTCAGCCGCAGATCTTCCGCGGTTGTGTGATCGCCGGAGAAGCCCTTCCCCTCACGGGCCACAATTGATCGGCGGACAAGAAGCGGCTCTTCTCCCCCGATGTTCAACCTATACAGCATCACCCGGAATCAAGAGGCCATTCGACGCCTCTTTCGGGTCAACCTCGACCTGGCGGGCAATCTCCCGCCGTTGCCGGCCGTCTTTCCGGACACAATGGCGCCGGTTGTCCGGAACGCCCGCGACGGCGAGCGCGAGCTGACTATGATGCGCTGGGGCTTCCCGCCGCCGCGCAGTCATCGGCACGCCTGAAGTCCGCCGTAGGGCAAGGCTCTGCTAAACGCCGCACCTGCTAGTTGGCGGCCAGTGGTCGCTCGGCGGTCACCTCAACTGTGTATATCATGAGACGGTGGAGAGTTACCTTGTCGCCTTGCCCATTTGGTTTCCTGACGGTCGATGAGCAGCTGGCTTGCCGAGGCGGGATGAACGCTAGGCGTTTGTTACCCGCAGGGTTACCCTGGCGAGTTAAGCGGGTTCGCGCGCGGGCGAAATGACCGCGCAACATATTGATAATATTGGCGTCCCGGGAGGGACTCGAACCCCGGGCCAGGGTTTCGCGATCCGCTCCCGGTTGGGCGTCATCACCTGAGGGTGTATCTGACTGGGACGGTGAGACTGACACTTGATCCCATCTCCGGCGGCAAGGGGCGGCCGCTCGCGTTCCGCGCCATTTCGAGCGCGGCTTGGTCGAGCGTCGCCGATCCGGAACTTCCAATCATCCGGGCTGATACCACGTGGCCGCTGCGGCCAATCGTGAGGGCGAGCCGTACCGTCCCTTGTTCGCCGCGCGCCCGCGCCGCTTCCGGATAATGCTTGCCCCAACTCAAGGCCGCCGCCCAGGCGCTGCGGAAAGCAGCATCCTCCGCCGCGTTTGACGCATGCGAGGATGCGGTCGTGGACGCAGCCGCCGCGCGGGGCGGCGCGCTGGTGCGCGGCGCCGGAGGTTCGTGCGCCCGCTTCACCACCGGCTTCGGCACTTCCTTCATGATCTTCTTTTGCTTTGGCTTCGGTTTCGGCGTCATGAGGATGACGTTTGGTTTGGGAAGGGACGGGAGCTCCGGAACCTGGATCGTCTGTTGCTGTTCGACTTCCTCGGGATCGGCCTGGGTCATCTGCGGGCCCAGCGTGGCTTCAGGGGTCGTTTCCATTGGAGGCGCGACGTCCAGGGGCGCGAGCTCGATTGTCACGACCGCCGGAGGCTCGCCGGCCGACCTCAATTCTTGGATGTACATGAGCCAACCCACGATTCCCCCATGGACAAGAACGACCGTCGCGGCGGCGAACATCCAGCGCCGCAGAAACGGCTCGTCACCAGCGGGCAAAACCGTTTGTACGACCATCTTTGTGACCGTCATGGCTTCGTCTCCGGCGGCTTGGCTTCCAATGGTTTGGTCTCGCTCGTGGAGGGCGCGGATCCACCTTGGGCCGACGGACCCTGCGCGGGAGCCTCCATGCCGACGAGCCCAATCTTCAAATAGCCGGCGCCTCGCAAGAGGTTCAGAGTTTCCATGATGGCCCCATACGACACGGCGCGATCGGCCCGGACGAAGACGCGTTGTTCCTTGTCGCCTTGCGCCGCACCATCAAGGGCGCCGCCAAGATCTTCCCGCTTCACGGGCGCTTCGCCAAGCGCCAGGGAAAGGTCGGTTTTCAGGGTCAGAAACAAGGGCTTGTCGGGACGCGGCGCGGGGTTCGCGGTGGAGGCCGGGAGATCGACATTGACGTCGACCGTGGAGAGCGGCGCGGCCACCATGAAAATGATCAACAAAACCAAAATGACGTCGATGAACGGCGTCACATTGATCTCATGCATTTCCTCGACCCTATCCTCTTCGAGGGAAAGGTGCATAGCCATGGGAACTCACTCCGCCGATTGGTGCAGCCGGACGACCGGGGCAGATTCCTTTGGCGGAAAAGCTTCGCGGTCGAGGTCGCGCGAAAGATGGCGCAGAACTTCCGCCGCCGCGTCGCCGAGTTGCGCGCGATAGCCCGTGATGGCGCGGGCGAAACCATTATACATCACGACCGCTGGAATGGCCGCGATAAGCCCCATGGCGGTCGCGAGCAGAGCCTCGGCGATGCCGGGTGCCACCACCGCGAGATTGGTCGTGTTGGTCTTCGATATGCCAATGAAACTATCCATGATCCCCCAGACGGTTCCAAAAAGACCGACAAAAGGCGCCGTCGCGCCGATCGTCGCGAGAACCCCGGTTCCCCGCATGATCGCCCGGCCCGCCTGCGCCTCGATTCGCGACAGCAGGGTCGCGGCGCGGTCCTTGACACCTTCGGAGGCAAGACCATCGGAACGGTCGGCTTCACCCACGGCGGCCGCGACAAAACGCGCCACCGGGGATTGCTCTGGCGCGAGCTCTTTTTCCGCCACGCGCAGGCTCAAAGCCTTGGCGAGCGTCTCGAAGCTGCGCCGCGCCAGACGCTTGGCCTTCCAGAGTTCGATCGTTTTCGCGAGCCAGACCGTCCAGGTCGCAAGCGACGCAAAAGCAAGTCCCACCATGACGAGCTTTACGGGAACGACGGCATTGAGAAACATTCCCCAAGGGGAAAGATCACGCGGCAGGGAGGAAGGCAGCAAGACGTCCGTGGTGTGCGTCGGCGAGTTGGCTGCATCCGCCGACGGCGCGGCGGCGGGCGCGGCTACACCCGCCGCAGGCCCGGCTTCGGGGAGCGAAACTGGCGCGGCCCCAACCGGGAGAGTTGCCGCAGGCTTTGCTTCCGGCGCGGGGGAGGCCGTTTGCGCAATGACCGGGCCTGCGCAAAGAATAGCGCCAAGCAACGCCGCCAGACGTGCCTCTCGAAATACGCCAAGCCCGCTCCGCTTGACCATCCGCCAATCTTGCCCGCCGATTATTTCGTTTCGCAACACGCGGGCGGAAGCGGACGCGGCGGCGAACGCGCTAGCGCAAACTGCGGAAGTCTTGTTGGACATGATTGATCCTCGATCTGACAATAGGGTACAGCCCTGGCGCCACAATCAGGGTGGCGGCGCGGGGCGAGTAAACGTAGATCAGATCAGGATTGGAGGCGCCCGCGGCTGTCCGGCAAAGGCGGCGGATCTTTTAAGCGCGTCGAGAAACGCGGGCGGCGTGACGGTCCCGGCCAGAAGCGGGGCAAAGGCGGCCAAGACTGCTCCCTGCGGAAGGACACCGGCAGCGGCATGCACCGGCGGGCAGCACGGGCAATTGTCATGTTGGCATGGAGCGGGCGCATCGCCATTATGAGAGCCGGACTGAGCGCCAAGCCTAACCTGCGTTCTATCCCGCCGAAGCAAACCGACGATACGACATATCAGGTCGAACAGTCGCGGTCCGAACGCCCTGTGCAATCTCCGCTTCAGTGGAGGCCAACGGTGGACAAGTTCCGACACCTCTGCAACTTCGAAGCCTGCAGCACGAGCCATGTTTCCGAGATTAGCCACGCTCCATGAATAGAGATGGTAATCTAAATCATTCAACGAAAATGGGACATTGACGCGATCACACGGCACGACAATGATGGCGCGACCGTCCGGCTTGAGGACCCCCACCATCTCACGCATCACGTCGAGCGGCCGTTCCACGTGTTCGAGGGCGTGGTTCGATATGATCGCATCGACCGATACCGATGGGATTGTCTTAACGTCTGTGTGAACCTCGACCCCTGCTTGGCGTGCATGCTCGATGGCTACCGGATTGATCTCGATTCCAACGCGTTCGGCGACGGGAAGCGCCCCGAGCAGATCACCGCTGTTGCATCCGAAGTCGAGGACACGACGGTCGCTTGACTTGAGATAAGGCAGAAAGTGCACTTTGTTAATTTCGGCGCCAAGGGACGCGTCTACATTGTTGCGCAAGAAATATTCGTCGTCATAAAAGGATGCCGGAGTCCTGGCCATCGGAGCAAAATTTGACGGTTCCACTGGTTTATCTCCTTGAGCAGCGAATCATTAAACCAAATAAAATCGCATGTCAGCGACGATTGCAATTATGGCGGCGGGTTAGGCAAATAGCAGTAATCGGGCTGGCTTTTCGGATCATAGCCCGCGCGCGCGAAGGCTGGAGGAATGTAATTGCTCACCTTCCGGCTGCTATGTTGATTCGTGAGTGGCGCACCTGCGAGGGTGAGACGAATTGCTATCATAAATTGTAAAATTTTGGATTTGATTCGTCGGTCAATGTCAGATTTGTCATTCATCGAAATGGCCAAAGGCATCGTTGGAAAGCGCCTTACCTATCGGCGGCAAGCCGCGCTTTAAGAGAAAGGCACCCGCTAAGGTAGCGTTAACAATGCAATTGAAATAAAGGTGTGACTGGCTTGATTAGTCACACTTTATCGACTATAAGGTGTGACTAACTCAGTAAGTCACACCTTGGAACGCCCATGGACGCGTCCGTTTTTTCAAATCCACCTGGGACCTTGGCCCCTACAATTCAGGGTCAAAAAGCCTTTATCCCTTCGCCTCTTCCGCCGGCACTTGACCTGAGTTCTTTGCAGCAAAGCTTGTCAGATGCCGACCAAAAATAGGGTGAGCTTCGCGGGGTAGGTCGCTACTTGTCTAATCCCTATCTTTTGATCCGGCCGCTTCAGCGTAAGGAAGCAATTGCATCTTCAAATATTGAGGGAACCTACACATCACTGCCAGAACTATTGCTGCTTGAATCAGGAACGGAAGATCGCAAGAGAAATACAGATACTCAAGAGGTTCTAAATTACGTTCGAGCGCTGCAAAAAGGCATAGAACTCCTATCTGATATTCCAATTTCTAACCGGCTTATAATGGACATTCACAAAGGCCTTCTAGGGTCCGGACTCAATTAATTGAGATCCAGTAGGCTAAGGTAGCGGCGAAGCAGAGGGC
>QHBR01000402.1 GCA_003244015.1 Hyphomicrobiales bacterium
GCCCTCTGCTTCGCCGCTACCTTAGCCTACTGGATCTGAATTAATTGAGTCCTGACCCTAGGACGATGGCTGGAACTGCCAGCAAGCCGCCCATGCGGTGTTGTTGACGATGACACGATCTGCGGCAGGCGCAAGTCATCGTCGCAGAGAACGAGCGCATTGGCAAGGCGTGAAAACCGCGCTCCTGCGCCTGCTCAGGCGCCTCGGGATCCTCCTCCCCGTCTTCCGCGGCTGGGAGCACGTGCGCTCGCTCGGCGCCAAGACGGTTGCCGTCGGGCCGGACGGTCTGCCGTTCCCGCCGCCTGAGCTCACGATCCGCGTCGCGAGCAGACACGGGCTGGTTCGTCGAGGGCGGCCGGCTCGCGGAGGAGTCGATCCGCGCGACGCTCGGGCGCGCGGGCGCACCGCTCGGCGGCTCGCTCGAGGCGATCCTCGACTTCGGCTGTGGATGCGGGCGCGTGCTGTGCCGCTGGCACGACCTCGACACGCGGGTCTGCGGCAGCGACCTGAGCGACCCCGCCGTAAAGTGGTGTCGCACGCACCTGCCGTTCGTCGAGGCCGGCGTCAACGCGCTCGAGCCGCCGCTAACCTACGGCGACGCGAGCTTCGACCTCGTCTACGCGCTCTCGGTGCTGACCCACCTCCCGGTCGAGACGCAGCTCGCCTGGCGCGACGAGCTGGGCCGCGTGCTGCGTCCGGCGGCCATCTGCTGCTGACGCTCTGCGGCGACGCATACGTCGAGAAGCTGAGAGGCGAGGAGCGCCGCATTTACACGGCCGGGCGCATCCGCATCACCTCATGCCATGGATTTTGCTGAACTTGACGCACACAACTCGCGGACGGCGAGTGCGTCGTGCGCTGGGCGGAGGTCGCAGGCTCGAACCTCTGCACGGCCTTCCACCCGCCCGCGTTTGTGCGCGATCGCCTCGCGGACGGCTGGGAGCTCGTCGAGCACGTGCCGCGCGGCGCGCTCGGCAACCCGGAGCAGGACCTCATCGTCCTGCGCAGGCCAGGTCCGTAGGCGCCGGCCCGGATGCTCCGTGCGGAGTGGCAGAATGCGCCCGTGCGTCGCCGACCATTTCGCCTCCGGCGCGCCCGTCGTCTCGTTCGAGTTCTCGTCCTGCGCCCAACGCCAGAGGTAGCCTTGCATGATCGAGTAGGGTGGGAAGTCCTTCGGCAACTGCCGCCACTGGCAACCCCCGTCGAGGCCCTATAAAGAAGCGCGCCCACCACGCCCCGCGGATTGGTTGGCCGCGGCCGTGTCCGTTGTCGCTTGCATAGCGCTGAGCCGCCTGCCGATACTGCGGGCTAGCGATTTCAGTCCAGGGCATCCGTGGCTCCGCCGTGTCTCGCAAACCCACGGAATCGCCGCCACTGAAATCACTCACCCCCGTTTCGGTCAGGCTCAGAGGCCGTTTCCAGGCGCAACTACTGTTTGACGTCCCGGAGCGTAACGGTGAAACCTGCACCTTGTTACGCCTCATTTTGTTGCGGCGCCGCGACGACGGCCATGCTACGATTGTCGCGCGGCGCGATTCGGTTCGTAGTTCGCGCGATCACCCGAAGTTGAAACAGGTGAGACGACGGTGACCGCGGGCGCCCATCCCAGCATCGATCTTCCCGGCGTCAATTTCTATAGTCTGATAGGTTTGTCGGTGGCCTCGGCGGCGGGTCGCGGATACTTGGCTGCTCTGCGGGCCGCCGCGGTTCCGGTATCCCTTGCACCAGTTCACGAACTGTTCGTCCATTAGTCGAGCGTTTGGAGCGCCGAGCGGCGAAACCGGCCCCGTTACCCAATTTCGCTCGTCCGCGCCAACGCCGATTCCGTCCATCGCTTCCTGCACTTCGACGGCCCCCTTTGCGCGCGCGCAATACAAGATAGGGATATGGGCGTGGGAGTTGCCGGCGCTTCGCGACGAGTGGTGGAGAGAGCTTTGTCACTTCAATAAAGGAAAGAAGATCCTCGACGCTGCCGATCAAGCGGCTACATTTGCCCGCGATGACGCGAAGCGCCGCGAGGCGATCACAAGTGATATCGAGGCGCGCATTCGCCGAGCGATACGCGGCAATATCGTTTGGCGCTCAAGGCCGCGCGGAGTCGTCGCGAGCGTGAGCGATAGGAGAGCGAAGTGAGCGAGGGGCAACCTATCGAAACAGTGTCTATGAGAGGCTTTGAATTCTTCGGACCTGTGGCGCCTGGCCATGCCCCGATAAAAGCATGGAATCGTGGCGTCGATTTCGATGCCAATACGATCTCACAGCTACGCAACATAGCTTCGCTCCCATTCATCCACTCGCATGTCGCCGCGATGCCTGACGCGCATGCCGGAATTGGAGCAACGGTCGGCTCGGTCATCGCCACGCGCGGAGCGATCATTCCGGCGGCCGTCGGCGTTGATATTGGTTGTGGTATGTGCGCTTGGCAACTAACCTTAACCGCGAATGATTTGCCAGATAATCTTCTTGCGGTAAGGTCTGCGATTGAGGTTGCCGTGCCACATGGCCGCACGGATAATGGCGGCAAAAATGACCGCGGAACCTGGCATGAGGTGCCTGACTGGGCATCCCAGATATGGATGGGCCTTTCGGATCGCTACGCCGCGATCCTGGATAAACATCCGAAGGCCGCATCGCGCAAGCAGGCGCAATATCTCGGAACGCTCGGCACCGGCAATCACTTCATTGAGTTGTGCCTCGATCAGGATGATCACGTGTGGGTGATGCTGCACTCCGGTTCGCGCGGCCTCGGAAACAGGATCGGGCAGTATTTTATCGAGAAAGCCAAGGAGGAGATGCGCAAATACTTCAAGACATGGACTGCGCTTACCTGGTCGAGAAATCAGAACTATTCGATGATTATATCGATGCGGTCTCATGGGCGCAGGATTTCGCGCTAAGGAACCGCCTCGCCATCATGGATCAGATACTCTTCGCAATCCAGCCTCTTCTTCCCCCACACGCGGTCACGGAGACGGCGGTGAATTGCCACCACAACTACGTCGCCAGGGAGAACCATGGAGGGAGGAACGTCCTCGTGACGCGGAAGGGCGCGGTGCGCGCTCGCGCCGGCGACTTAGGAATCATACCAGGCTCGATGGGCACGGGCTCGTTCATTGTCAGAGGCAGGGGCAATCTAGACTCTTTTTGCTCTTGCTCGCACGGCGCCGGGCGACGGATGTCCCGCACGGAAGCAAAAAAGAAGATCACCCTCGCAGATCATGTCGCGGCAACCGCGCACATCGAGTGCCGAAAAGATGTCGATGTAATAGACGAATCGCCTGCCGCGTACAAAGACATTGGTGCCGTGATCGCGGCCCAAATTGATCTCATCGATGTCATTCACAGGCTGCGCGGAATTGTTAATGTGAAAGGATAATAGGGACAAACCTCTGGCGCAAGGCTTAAGTCTAATTGCCAAGTGCTTGTCTTTGCTGGTGGGCGGTGACGGACTCGAACCGCCGACCCTCTCGGTGTAAACGTTAGGCCAATACCGTTTCCGCTGCTTCCCCATGCTTTCCCCGGATTTCCATTCTTTACTATCTGCTTGAAATCAAGTGAGTCTTACGTTAGCCTCGTTTTCTAACGATGGATAGAAGTAGCGGTGTTTTGCTTCCCCGTGCTTCCCCCATGCTTCCCAAAGCCGTCGAAGAGGAAAATCATGCCAAAGCTGACAAAGCGCTTTCTGGGATAGCGCGCTGACAGGGTTTGGCGTGCGCATGAAGCCAACCGGCAGCACTTGCTCCAGAAAATATTATCCTGGACCATCTCGCCAAAGCGGTTATCAATAGAATCCCATATTGTTCGCGCGGCAGCCTCTTTCTCCTCTAGCAGGATGTTGAAAAAGGACCTTCCCTTTGGTGCGTTGGCGTGATTCTGTCTGGTTATAGCTGGATGGAGGGAACGACGATGCGTGGGATGGATGAGAAATCGGTTTGTCTTTTCTCGTAT
>QHBR01000327.1 GCA_003244015.1 Hyphomicrobiales bacterium
ATCTCGCCGATAAAACATTCAAGACCAAGGACGACCTGAAAATCGCGTCGACGCGGACATCGAGGCCATCGATTCAACCCGAAAATCGCATCCGTTGGCCAAAAAGCGAATCTCTGCTTAGGCGGACGCCGTTCGCCACGGCGCGCTCGCGGTCTTCGCCGGTGCGGACGCGGATTAATTCGCGTTCGAACTCGGCCAGCACGTTCAGGCTCTTTTGACTTTGTTGTATTGTTCGACGCACTGCCGCTGTCGTGCGGGCGCACCCGCGCAAAACCTGTCCCATACCTCCCGATGTAGTTGGCTGTACTCTACGCCACTACAACGTGGGACTAAACACCTCGTACGGTCAACATTAAGCGCCCGTGCGCGGTCGTCGTGTCGGCCCACGTATCATGCAGCGAACGAAAGCCCGCGCCCTTGCCGGTGATCGTCGCCAGCGCGGAGCGCCACGCGGATTCGTGAACACGAGCGCCGGACCGGGACCGGGACCGGCTCTGTCAAGGTATTCCTTGGCAACGTTGGACGGCCGCAACCATCCCGGTTGATGACCGGCCGCCCACCATCGCTTGTGGTAATTTTGCCACGGAAGCCAGAATTATGAATAAAATTCAATGATATAATTGTTCGCAGTTTTATCCTGTCAACGGCGGAGCAAAAACCGGCCAGCGGGGTGGAGCAAAACCAGGCCAGTTTGCGGCGTGAGGGTAGAGCAAGACGTGCCGCGCCCGCCTTGGCGGAGATGGCCGGGCTGGGCGGGGCGGCGCTTCTTTCGACGCTCGCCGCGCGGTGGGTGAAAGATCGTCTCCCGCAAAGCCGTGTGGCGCCCGCGATCGCCGCGTTTCTGGCCTTAGCGGTTTACGAGGGCTCGCTGTTCGCGATCTCTCTTGCCGTCGCGAGCGGCGTATCGGATTATGCGCCCTCGATCGTCTGGCGCATTTTTGCGATCAACACCGCTGCCTTCGCGGCGCTTTTCCTGGGGCATCGGCTCGGCCTATTCGCGGGCCTTGCCAAAGAGAGCCGTCTCCCCGCGCGCGAACGGAGCGCTTAACGCGCGCCCGGTTCAAGATTGAGCAGGTCATTCGTGGCCGTTTTCCGGCGTGCCCTTCGGCGCGGAGTGGCTCTCCTCCGGCTGCTCCCCGAGCGCGCGGCGCGATTGCCGCACGGCAGATCGTCCAAGCTTAAATATTCCATAAAGTAACGCAACGGCAATAGCTATAAAAATGAGGTTGTGCACCAAAAGAAGCAGAATGTGCGAAACAACTTTGAAACTATTGAGGAGGAATCCAAATACAGATCCTAGACTATCGGGCATCGAACCGCAAGCTCCCGTTTGTCCGGCGCCAAATTACCGCCAAGGCGGCGCGCCTCTTCCGGCACCCATCTAAACATAACCGATACTAGAGAGCAACGCCTGTTTGTCCCGCACCGGCAAGGAACACGTGCCGCCCGCGCACACAAAAGCCGCGGCCTCGCCCGCCAGCGCTAGTTGCGCTTTCGCCGGATGCCCCTCCGGGATTTCATCCGGCCTGTCGATGTCCACTACGACGCGTCCGGTAAACGGCACGCCAAGCGCCGCCTCATAGAGCGCTTTCCGCTGCGCCCCCACGGTCACGATTTCCTTGGCGGACAGCCGGAAGTCGAGCGCGTTCAAAATCCCCGCATGGCCAACAAAATTGCTCCGTGCCGCTGCCCCGAGCGCCGCAAAAAGTTCGTCCGCCCGCGCGAGCCAGCGCGCCTCGCCAGTGAGCCCGCCAAGCCGGACGAGGGCGGACAAATAAACCGGATGCGCGTTCGGGATCGCATCGTCGGCTGTTGGCGCGAGCCGCAAGATCACATCGCCCGCGTCTTTGGCCGCCATGTTGAGAAGCCCGCACCGGGGATCTCGGTGATAGGTCTCTAGCGCCTCCGCCCAAGCGATCGCGTCGGCAAGATAATCGCGCGCGGAAGCAAGGGCAGGCGCAAAATTGCGTGTTTCGTGCAACGCAAGCGCGGCGCGGATCATCGCGGCATGATCGAGCGCAAGACCAGGCGTCACGAGAACGCCCGCGCGCCAGCCATGCGCCAGGCGCTTGTTTCCGTCCGCGTCGATGAACTGCATCGCCCTGGCGATGAAGTCGTAAGCGCGCGCGGAAAACCTTATCCATTCCGGCGCGTCGAACAGCGTCGCGGCATTGACGAGCGCGGCAATCATCAGGCCGTTCCAATCCGCGAGAATTTTGTCGTCGAGGCCGGGGCGAACCCGCTTTCCCCGCGCGTCGTACAGGCGGGCCCGCAAAGGCGCGAGCCGTGCTTCTTCCTCGAGTGCCGGAGGCTTCGCTTCGAGGCGGTTCAGGATGATAACGCTCCCGTCATGCGAGTCGTCTTCCCAATTGCCGCTTGGCGAGGCGTCATAAAATTTGCCAAAAAACGCCGCGTCCTCTTGCCCAAGCAGGGCCTCGATTTCAGCATAAGTCCAGACATAGTATTTGCCTTCGGCTCCCTCGCTGTCGGCATCGAGACTGGCGCAGAACGCGCCTTCGTCAGTGGTCATCTCGCGCTGGAGCCAGCCAACGGTTTGCTTGGCCCTCGCGCGGAAAAGCGCGCCGCCAAATTCATGATGGCAAAGTCCCAAGAGCTCGAGGATCTGGGCATTGTCGTAGAGCATTTTTTCAAAATGCGGCACGAGCCATCGTTCGTCGGTCGCATAGCGCGCATAGCCGCCGCCGAGATGATCGTAGATGCCGCCTTCGGACATTTTAATCAGCGTCAATTTGACGAGATCGCGATAGGGGGCGTTGTGCAGCCGCGCGCCGGCGCGCCAGAGCAATTCGAGAATGGGCGTATTCGGAAATTTCGGCGCCCCGTGGAGGCCGCCATGGACGGGGTCGATAAGGCGGGCGATTTGCGGCGCGAGACCGTTCAACTGTTCAAGGCTCAGCCCGGCATCGCCGGGCGGGGCCGGTCTTGAAAGTTCTTGGCGGATGATTTCGGTGTTTTCTTTAATCCGGCCGGGCTCCGCGCGGAAGGCTTCGGCAACGGTTTTCAACACGCTCACAAAGGAAGGCCTGCCATAGTGCGCAACCTTGGGAAAATACGTGCCGCCCCAGAAGGGTTCGCCAGTTGGCGTCAGGAACATGGTCAAGGGCCAGCCGCCGCGTTCGCCAACGGCGTGCAAAGCCGTCATATAAATATGATCGATATCTGGGCGCTCCTCGCGATCGACCTTGATGTTCACGAAAAGCTCGTTCATCACCAAGGCGGTCGCTACGTCTTCAAAACTTTCATGCGCCATCACATGGCACCAATGGCAGGCGGCATAGCCGATCGAGAGCAAAATCGGCTTATTTTCCGCCTGGGCTTCCTTGAGCGCCGCCGCGCCCCACATCCGCCAATGCACGGGATTCTTGGCGTGCTGCAAAAGATAAGGGCTCGCGGCTTGGCTAAGTTCGTTTTGGCCGGTCGCTGTCATGAGAGTCCACGCCTTGGTGCGATGGGCGCGCGAGTCTGGACCTTATGATTGCTGGCACCAGGACTGTCAACGCTTGCCACGCGCTATGTCCTTCCGCCCCACGCCCTCTATGATGGGGTGGCGGCGGTTCCGTTCAGTGGATTTTCTGGATCCCACCGGTAGCGAACTGTCTCGAAACGCATGCCGAGCGCATCGACGAGCACGAGCCTGCCGACAAGTCCTTCGCCGAAACCGGCGATTTCGCGGAGTACTTCCAGCGCCATCATCGCGCCAAGGATGCCGGTCAGGGCGCCAAGCACGCCTGTCTCGGTGCAAGCCGGCGCCGTCCCCGCTGGAGGCGGCTCTGGATAAAGACAACGGTACGTTGGATTGGGTTCGCCGAAGGGACCGTTTTCATAGGGCCGCAGAACCGTCAGCGCGCCGTCGAAGGCGCCGGCTGCCGCGGTGACCAGCGGACGCTTTTCGTAATAGCAGGCGTCGGATACGGCATAGCGCGTAGCAAAATTGTCCGAGCCATCGGCGACAACATCGAAACAGCCGATTATGGCACTGGCGTTGTCCGCGGTGAGCCTTGCGGGCAGCGCGGTGACCTTGA
The DNA here is from genome assembly GCA_003244015.1 of Hyphomicrobiales bacterium. GTDB lineage: Bacteria > Pseudomonadota > Alphaproteobacteria > Rhizobiales > Beijerinckiaceae > Methylocapsa. The sequence continues at coordinate 4,044 of QHBR01000327.1, forward strand.
CGTGCGGGTTCAATCTTTCGATCGCCGCTTTCGCGCTTTCGACCTTGGCGCGGCCAATATCCACTGTGCTGTGCAGAACCTGGCGCTGAAGATTCGACAGCGAGACTTCGTCGTCGTCGAGTACGCCGATCTCGCCGATGCCCGCCGCCGCGAGATATTGAATCAGCGGCGATCCGAGACCGCCCGCGCCTATGACGAGGACCCGCGCAGCCTTCAGCTTCTGCTGGCCAGGTCCCCCAACTCCGTGCAGCACGATATGGCGCGCGTAGCGCTCGATTTCGTCGGGCGAAAACATGGGCGCAGTTTACAGCGATTTTCCGTTCCGGGACATCGGCAAAGATCAGCTTCAAGCGCTGTTGGGTCCGGCTCGCCTTGAACGGCAATGAGGCACCATCCAGCGGAAGCTATTGGAGAACCCGCGTTCCGGCACGTTTTATCCCATCAACCTTGTAGTTTGGTTATGGCCGACTCGTCGTACGTGTCTCTCATTTAATTTCCATTGGTTGGCGGGAAGATTCGACGGCATCAGCTGTCGGAGGAAGACGATTATTCGGGGTGGATTCGCGAAAGCTTCGGCTTTATGCGGGACTAAACAGCTAGACCGGTCCCTTGTAATGCGCCAGACCGCGCGCGAAAAGCGCTTCCCCTTCGGCGGTGTAGAATTCGTTGCCCGGCAGCATGTGCTCCAGGGGGTACCGCGCGAGGATGGTCGGCTGATACTTCTCGATCAACGCCCAGCGCCCCGGTTCCTCATCCAGCTTTAGGGGCCAGTTATCATCCCGATGCAGCATCACGCCGAAGGTCTTGCCGGCGGCGCGCGTGATGCGGGCGTACTCAGCCACGAACTGTTCCAGATTCGCGGCGAGCGGCGGGAAGGTCTCGCAGACGATCGCATTAATTTCCGGGTGTCCCGCCAATTTCGTGAGGTCAACGCCGCGCTGCCGACCCCACGCGGCCCAACTTTGAATCTGCGACACCGCAAAGTTTGGGTTTTGCACCTGCTCGTAGGGCAGGCTCCAGTTGAGGAATCCGAAATACATCGTGCCCTTCCAGCCCGGCTCGCCGCGGTTGACTTCATTCGCCGCCGCGGCAAGCCGCCCGATCCAGTTCTTCAAGAAGAGATCGCAGGTGAACTCGTACCAGTGGCGCCACACGCCCTCCGCGCGAGGCAAGTCCACGAAGCGCTGGCCGGGCTCGATCTGGGCCGGCACGTTCCACCCTGGCACAAATTGTGAGAGTCCGGCCCCATTGGCCACCATCTTTTGGTCATGAACCGGAAACTTATCCACCAGTTCACCGTCCTGCGTCACCTCGCGCTGGCGGCAATACTCGCGCCACAAAGCCAGAACGCGCGGACTGAATGTCGCATTGCGCCAATAATCGAAACGAATCGCGTTCTGCGCCGTGGCGAGATAGGTTAGGCAATCCTCGTTGAAAAATAGTCCCGTAAGCAAACCCTTCATGCGCTGCAGATACTTGTTTCTGAATCGGCCGACAAACCAGTCCATCGCCTCTGGATTGAGAACGTCAAAGAGCGTTTCGGACGGGGAACCGGCTTCCTCCGGGATCTGCGCAGGCACAATCCGGCCATCGGCCTCCATCACGTGCGCTTGGAATTCCGGGCGGATGGGCCCAAAGGCCCGAACGCGCCTCAGCATTCGAAAGCTGGTGGCCCATAGATCCACGCGCTGCAAAGCCGCTTCACGCGCCACCGCTTCGTGCGCGCGCAGGTCATTGTCGCCATAAAAGAGCGAGCCGAACTCAACCGCATCGATCCGTCCGGCAATTTGTCCGAACAGGCGGCGCGCTTCTTCGGTCGTGCTGATTGCACCGAATTTGCTTTGGTTGAAGGTGCCCACATCCTGGACCAGCAAGTAGCCGCGCGGCAGAGGTGGCTGTGACTGCACGTCGACGGAAGCAGCCGCCCACAATACGCGCTCGCGCGGGAAGGGCCACAGGACTGCGCCCATTCCCAAGCTCTTGAGAAAAAGTCTGCGATGGACTGAATTCCCGAGCAGTTCTTTCATATCGGCGTAATATTCGATTAGCAAGATTCGGTCAACTTTAACCTCAGGGCAAAAGCATAAATTGCTAATTTCTCGAACGGGAACGCTCTGTCATCCAGTGCCCGAAAATACCAATAGCCGCACAATATCTGCCTGTTATTGATAATTGACGTAACTGAATCAGCCACTGGTCATAATACGCGCGATGGCTTGCTTTCGGCGTACGCCAAGCGTTGCCGCCCGCATACGTCATCATGCCCGAAACAAGGGCCCTCCCGAAGTTAACCAACGCATCTTCGATCTCCCTGCCATCAGAGCAAGCGCCGGTTCAAGCTGCGTGTCATACGTCGCTCAACACCGGCGAATGCAATCACAGAAACTATGATTGAAAACATAACAAACGCTACGATTGAAATCCACCCCTCATGCAAGCCCACAAGCTTCAGAACCGTTGGAACCGCCGGGGCAAAAATGGGATGAAAGAGATAGAGCGCATAGGAAGCTGCGCCGAGATCGAGCAGGAAGATGGGGATCCGGCCAGCAAGCCATCTTTCGCCGAACACCACGCCGGACACGACGAGCAGGGCCGGCAGGCCGATCTTGATGAAGCGCGGAGACGGTTCGGAGGATGATTGGGCCAGAAGCAGAGCGAGCCCCACCGCGAACGCCGCAAGGCACGCCCACCAGGGAATCCGCCACGTGGCGGCAACGCGCGCGAGGAGCATGCCGCCGAAGAATTCGATGACAATTGGATTAAAATAAAACGCCAGCGCGTCGCTTTCGATATTCGGAACCAGCGATCCCAATGCGCAGAGCCCGAGCACCACCCCGATGAACCCGTAGATATCCCGGCGAAGAAGCAGAGCGAGTGTAAATACCATATAGAAGAACATCTCGTAGTTCAGCGTCCACCCGACGACCAGAAGAGGGTGGAGACTGCCTTCCGCATCCCTGGCCGGAAAGAACAGATACGACGTTACGACCTGATAGAATGACAACTTGGGATGTAGAAGCAATGAGGGAACCGCCAGCATCGCGCCAAGCCTGAGCGTCGTGGCGAGCCAATACAGAGGAACAATACGGATTAAGCGCCGTTTGGCGAAGACCAGCCACCCGTCGGGTTGGGTCATCAGCTTGCGTGACGAAACCACCATGACGAAACCGCTGATCACGAAAAATACGTCGACTCCATCCCTCCCTGGAAACCAGATGCCGAATGTCGGATCCAGACGATCCTTCGTATACATCGTTGCATGAACCATCACCACGAGTATCGCCGCGAGAAATCGCAAGGCTTGTATGCCCGTGTAGTTTTCTTTTTCTACTGACGCCATGACGACCCCTGCGCCGGAACTATATTCGGTCCCAACCTGGTCCTAAGCGAAGTAATTTTTTGATGATAAAACGCCTCAAGATTTAGCTATACAGAGAGCAGTATCGCTATCCGCGCCGTGGCCCGGGTTGGGCTTCCATCGAATTTTTAACATGGGGGGCCGGATATGTCTTGGCCTAATTGGGTATTTCTTTATAAAATTTTAGCTGTTATTTGATTACTATCGGCAACTGGCAAGTCCGGAGAGCGCCGTCGCCGCGTCCGGGCTAATTCAAAATCCCTGGAGGCACGAGCGCGCGGACGGACCACGGCTGAAAGCAAGGTCCTTGCAATCGGCGGCCGCGATGTCTTGTGGTAAAGCGCTTCGACGAGAGAAAACGGAAGCAGGCTATCTTCCCGCGCGGATTGGGAGCGGCATTACGCTGCTCATGCGGGTCCGTGAGATTGAGGTGCCCTTATGGGCACCTCGAAAAATAT
>QHBR01000309.1 GCA_003244015.1 Hyphomicrobiales bacterium
TTTTTCGAGGTGCCCTCTTGAAAGCGCGAGCATGATCTAAGTGCGCCGCGCCATGCCCAAGCCGCGAATCATTGCGACCTTCAAAGCGCCCGGTAAACAATAAATTAATGCGGGGCGAGCCGAAACCCGGGGCGCTTGCGAGAAGCTGCCTATTTTTAGGTGTGTTGCATTTAATTACACTTTTTAGTTGCATACGGAGCGAACCCGGGTTATCGTGCAGATTGGAGTTAAGCATCGACCAATCGGGACTTGCCATGGACACGAACCCTCAAAACGAATCCGGCAGCAGGCCGCACCACGGGGTCCCAAGCGGACATGCCGACTCGGAAATACAAAGCGCCGATTCGCCGGAAGCCAATTCGCGTCTATCCACGATCCGGGAAATGGCGCGAGATTTTCAGGTAAGCGTCCGGGCCCTCCGGTTTTATGAGGACCGCGGCTTGTTGCACCCGCGACGGGAAAGCACCATTCGCCGGTACGATGCCAGCGATAGGCTTCATCTCAAGATGATTCTTAAAGGCAAGCAGCTCGGATTCACGCTGTCCGAGATTCATGACATCCTCGCTTGCCAGGGAGAGAATTCCGGCAAGACGGAACTCGAGATGGGTCTGTTGCCGGAGCAGATTTCGGCGCAGATCAGCTACCTCGAACGCCAGCGCAGCCAAATCGAGGCGGCTATCAATAGCTTGCGTGAGGCGCATCGGCGGCGGCACGAATCGCCGCGCCAAGGCGCTTGTCTTTCCGAGCGATCCGGCCATTAGAAAAGGTCGCCGGCAGGGAACCGCACCAGCGCAATGATTGGTGCATGCCAGGCCCTAAAAAAGGCGACGGTTCTTTGTGAGGCATGCTTTAAAGCGGCAGGCGGATGGTCGCGACGGCAAACGACGCGATGCCTTCCTCGCGCCCGGTAAACCCCAAACCCTCGGATGTCGTTGCCTTGATCGCGACGCGGTCAAGCGGAATTTCCGCGATCCTTGCGATGCTGGCCCGGATCGCGTCGCGGTGCGGTCCCAGCTTCGGTCTTTCGCAGACGAGGGTGGCGTCGATGTGAGCAATGATGCCGCCGCGCGATCTCACTTTCGCCGCGGCGGCGGCAAGGAAAATGCTTGACGCCGCGCCGCGCCATTGCGGATCGCTTGGCGGGAAATGACTGCCGATATCGCCATCCGCCAAGGCGCCGAGCAAGGCGTCGGTGATCGCATGAGTTAAGACATCGGCGTCGGAATGGCCAATAAGACCATGATTATGCGCGATTTTTAGTCCGCCGAGCCAGACATGGGCGCCCGGACCGAACGCGTGCACATCGTAACCTTGCCCGGTCCGGACATCGGCCAGGTCGCCAAGCAGCCTCGCCTCGGCGATTGCCAGATCCTTGCAGGTTGTAACCTTCATGTTTGCGTCCTCTCCAGCAAAGACATGGACACGGTGGCCGGCCCATTCGGCAACAGCGGCGTCGTCGGTAAGCTCCAAAATTCCCCTCGCGGCGGCGCCGCGATGGGCGGCCAATATCAGATCGAAACGAAAGGCTTGCGGCGTCTGCACCGCGCGCAGCCGCGCCCGCGGCAGGGTCGCGGCGACATTGCCTTCCGCATTAATCTCCTTGATCGTCTCGGCGAGCGTCACGCCGGGAATGGCGGCGCCGTTTGCTTTTGCGGCGGCGATCGCCTGATTAACTAATGTATCACTTACAAATGGTCGTGCGGCATCATGAATTAGAACGATACTTGGCCTAGGTTGCTGCCCGGCAAGCGCCTCCAGCCCCAGCCGGACACTTGCTTGCCGCGTCGCCCCGCCAAACACCGGCGCCGCCAGGCGGGCGTTTGCCTTAAGGGAGGCCGCGCTGCTTTGATAAAGTTCGAGGTCGTCGCTGTGAATAACGGGGAGAATTGTGGCGCCAGGGGCCACCCGCATCAAGGCGCCCAATGTGTGTGCGAGCAACGGCCTGCCTGCCAGGTTCTTGTATTGCTTGGGAATCCTCCCCCCGGCACGCGACCCTCGCCCGGCCGCGACAACGACAATTGCCAATTCCGGCGCTGTGTCCATGAATTCCCCGCTGGCTCCGGACGCGATGGTCTTGCCCTTCCTCTTTCGTTTTGCGGCCGGCGTCAATTTTTCTCATATTATGATGTTCAAATAAGCAATTTCGCCGTTGCCGCGTTGCAATAAATGGCTATAATATGAGCATGACCAGCAGTGCCTCAAATTTAGGCAACGGCATCGGCGTCCCACTCCACATCGGCGGAGCGCGGCTCGACGGACGCGCTTTTCTCGCGCCGATGGCGGGGGTGACCGATCCCGGCATGCGCCGGCTGGCAAGCAGATTTGGCGCCTCTCTCACGGTTACCGAGATGATTGCCGCGGATCTTTACGCCCGCGGCGATGCCGCCAACCGGCTGAAAGCAGAGGGCGCGGGCGCGGGGTTCCATGTGATGCAGATCGCCGGCCGAGACCCTCATGTCATGGCGGAAGCGGCGCGCCTGGCGCAGGACTCCGGCGCCGCGATGATCGATATCAACATGGGATGTCCTGCGAAAAAAGTCACGAATGGCTACGCTGGATCGTATTTGATGCGCGATATCGGCTTTGCGGTCTTGCTTATTCGCGCCACGGTCGCGGCCGTGCGCATACCGGTCACGCTGAAAATGCGGCTTGGCTGGGACGGCCAATCGTTGAATGCGCCCGAACTTGGCCGGCTGGCCGAAGCCGAAGGGATCGCCATGCTCACCGTGCATGGCCGCACCCGCTGCCAATTCTATTCGGCCAAGGCGGACTGGACCGCGATCGGCGAGGTCAAGAAAGCTGTTTCGATACCGGTCGTCGCGAATGGCGATTGTGCGAGTCTTGCGGACGCGGCGTCGATCTTGGCGCAATCCGGCGCGGACGCGGTGATGATCGGCCGTTCCGCGATCGGGCGGCCATGGTTCGTCGGCGATGTCGCCTATTATCTGGCGCATGGGAAAGTCCGCGCCGAAACGCCGCCGGCCGAGCGCAAAAGTGCGGCGCTCGAACATTACGAGACACTGCTTGAAATGTTCGGTCCTTTGCAGGGCTTGCGCCATGCCCGCAAGCATCTCGCCGCTTATGCCGAGCGGGCGGGCGTCGTAGATGGCGCTGCCCTGCGCCAGCGTCTGGTCAGGCTCGAGTGCCCCAGCGCGGTGAGATCCACCCTTTGCCAATTATTCGACTCTCCTTCGTTGACGGAGGCGGCATGAGCAAATCTTTCGCATCGCAAGGATCGCCGCCGGCCGGGACCGCCGCCGCCGGATGCGACGCGGCCAAACTCTTGAATGCTTTACCGCATCCGGTCGTCGCCGTCCTGCCGGACGGTTCGATAGCCGAAGCCAACTCCGCCGCCGAAGCATTTTTCGGGATGAGCCGGACTTCGCTTTGGCAACAAAGACTAGCCAATCTCGTCGTGGCATTTTCGCCGCTCCTGTCCCTCGTCGAGCAGGTGAAGGCGCGTGGCGCGGCGATTAATGAATATCGAGTCGATCTCAACTTGGCCAAGCCGGGAGGCGGCCGGCTCGTCGATATTTTCGTGACGCCGCTGCAGGAACCCGCCGGCAGCGTCGTGATCATGTTGCAGGAGC
>QHBR01000306.1 GCA_003244015.1 Hyphomicrobiales bacterium
GGCGAACCTACAACCCCGGAAGGAGGGGCGGGCCATTCCATAAAACCCATCGATTGCTGCGAAAAGCTTCAGGCGGCCCTCGGCGCGATCCGCGACGAGGAGGCCATGGCCGATTTCATGGAAAACGAGGTTGGGGCGAGTGCCGACGCCGCCAACGACCTGACGAAGACAGCAATTTTGCCGGCCGGTCCGCTCCCGCGACGGACGGCGGGATGACGAAGGAACTCCAAAAGGCGGTCCGCTCCTATGCGAAATTGGCCGCGATCAAAGCGTTTTGTAGCAAAGGCTTTGAGTAAAAGCCACGCCGGGGGCCCAGCGCTAGAAAAGGTGTTCATAAAGCCTGCGCCGTAAACTCGCTCCGCGCCTATTGACAGCGAGCCGCGAACCGGCAATCTCGCGGATCGTGTTGCACGGCGCAAATTTCCGGCCGCCCAGAAAGCTTAGGGTAAAGCCCAATTCTTGATGTGGAAATCGCGTCGCATCACTGCAGCACCCCTATTGCCGGAAGGGCTGCGCATATACGCGGTCGGCGATGTCCACGGCAGGGCGGATTTGCTCGAACAGTTGTTTTCGCGGGTAGATGAGGACCTCAAAGACCATCCCATAGGCGAAACTATTCACATCTTCCTCGGCGACTATATCGACCGCGGGCAGGACTCAGCGGCCGTTTTGGATCTGGTGATCGAACGCGCCCGAATCCACCGCGTGTCGTGCCTCAAGGGCAATCATGAACTCTTTCTTTCCGAATTTCTCGAAAATCCCGGCGTTCTCACGCAGTGGGCGCAATATGGCGCCTTGCCGACGCTCGCCTCTTACGGCCTGACGCCGACAATAAATGCGGATCGCAAAGAACGGGCGGAGCTCTCCGCAAGCCTGGGTAACGCCATGCCCAAGAGCCACAGTCAGTTTCTCGCCGGGCTAAAGCTCTGTTTCACCTGCGGGGATTTTTTCTTTGTGCATGCGGGAGTGCGGCCAGGCACGCCCCTGTCGCGCCAACGCGAGGAAGATATGCTCTGGATAAGAGGTGATTTTTTGTTGCACGAGGAGCCGTTCGAAAAAATTATCGTCCATGGCCACACACCGGTCAGGGAACCAGAGGTGCGGAACAACCGCATCAACATCGACACGGGCGCTTATGCGACCGGCCGGTTGACATGCTTGAGACTGGAACGCGATAGAATTGAATTCGTTTAGAAAATTATCCGGTTTGGCCGGACCGGATCATGTTCTATACTGTCTGTTTCCGGACGATTTTTAGTTTCGCTGTTCGCAAATCATGCTCCAGCCGTATAGAACAGAACCGTTGACATCGGACCCGTCCCACCCCCAGTTCCCTGCTCTCCTTGCAAGGCAAGATCTCATGTTCTCATCGGCGCCCTTAAGGCCGCGCTTGGCGCTCCTGGTCTTTGGCATTGTTCTTGGACTATCCGGTTTTTGGATGTTGCTTCCCGCGTTGCTCAGGCCAAAGGCAGTCGGCCTTGCATTCGATCGCAGCGGTGCCGAAGCAGCCGCGACGCGCCGGACCCGCGCGGTTCTTGCCGCGGAAATTGGCGCGATTAGGGGAGATCTTTGGGCCGAAGCAGCATTCACCGGCGCGCGCTTCATGGGGATCGATCGCTCTACGAGCCTCGACCGGACCAATTTCAGACAACTCGCACGGGCCAGAGCCAACGCGGAGACGGCCCTAGCCCTCGCGCCGATCAACGGCGCGGCATGGCTTTTTTTGGCCAACCTTCCGGCAGGTTCGCAGGATGGCGAGGAACGCGTTGGGACTCTTCTCGAAATGTCGTATTTCACCGCGCCGAGTGCCTTGGATCTCGCCCCCTGGCGCCTCGAACGCGCGGCAACCTCAAGCGCGCTCGCCGACAAGGACCTCCAGGCGTTCATCAAGAGCGATATTCGCGGGATTCTGGATCGCGGGCCAGAATATCGACAAGCGATCATTGCCGCCTACCGCAACGCCTGGCCGCAGAACCAGCCTATTTTCGAATCTCTCGTGGCCGATGCCGATCCGGCCGCGGCCCAATTGCTTCGCTCCGGCCAGCCAAAATGAGAGGCGCCCTTCCCGTTCCCAACCGCTTCCCGGAAACCGGTATTAAATTCGCTTGTCCTTCAAGTCCCGCGGGGCTCGACGTTTAAGCTCGCGCCGCGAGCCAAGTCGCGAAGGCCGTGCCCACGCGCAAAGGCCAAGCGAAACCGTTCCGTCCCGCCAATTCCGCAATAGCCAAGGGCAGCAACGATGAAGAAGATCAGGGTTGAAAATCCCGTTGTCGAACTCGATGGCGACGAAATGACGCGGATTATTTGGCATTACATACGCGACAAGCTCATTCATCCTTACCTCGACATCGACCTCGAATATTACGATCTCTCGATCGAAAACCGCGACGCGACGAACGATCGGATCACGGTGGAGGCCGCCAATGCCATCAAAAAACACGGCGCTGGCGTCAAATGCGCCACCATCACTCCGGACGAAGCGCGGATGGAAGAGTTCAAGCTGAAGCAAATGTGGAAATCGCCGAACGGCACGATCCGCAATATTCTCGGCGGCGTGATCTTCCGCGAGCCTATTATTTGCCAAAATGTCCCGCGCCTCGTGCCCGGCTGGACGCGGCCGATCGTCATCGGCCGCCACGCTTTCGGCGACCAGTATAGCGCGACCGATTTCAAGGTTCCCGGCAAAGGCCGCCTCGTCGTCAGGTTCGAGGCCGACGATGGCACGATCATCGAACGAAAAGTGTACGACTATCCAGGTCCAGGCGTTTCGCTGGCGATGTATAACCTCGACGAGTCGATCCGCGATTTTGCCCGCGCTGCGATGAATTTCGGGCTCATGCGCAAATATCCTGTCTATCTATCGACGAAGAATACGATTTTGAAATCCTATGACGGGCGATTCAAGGATCTATTCCAGGAAATTTATGAGACCGAATTCAAAGACGCGTTCGGCGAGGCCGGACTAACCTACGAGCATCGCCTTATCGACGACATGGTCGCCTCTTCGCTCAAATGGTCCGGCGGCTATGTCTGGGCCTGCAAGAACTATGACGGCGATGTCCAGTCCGACATCGTCGCGCAGGGATTCGGATCGCTCGGCCTCATGACTTCGGTGCTGATGACTCCGGATGGCAAAACGGTCGAAGCCGAGGCCGCGCATGGCACGGTGACAAGGCATTACCGCGAATATCAAAATGGCAAGGAGACATCGACCAATTCGATCGCCTCGATTTTTGCCTGGACACGGGCATTGGCGCACCGCGCCAAGCTCGACGGCAATGCCGAGCTTGCGAATTTCGCACCGGCTCTCGAAACGACTTGCGTCGCCACGGTGGAGGCCGGCTACATGACCAAGGACCTGGCCCTTCTTATCGGCGCCGACCAGCGTTGGCTCTCGACGACAGGTTTCCTCGACAAGATCGGCGAAAATTTGCGCGCCCGCATGGGGGAAGGATAGGGAATAAAGCGCGCGCGGGGGCGCCCGTTGTATTTGGTCTTTGTGGAACGCGCCAATGCTTCCAGTCCGGTTCGTTCCACTTCCCTCCGTATGATCGGGGCTGCTTCAGGAATGCCTTCTGCATCCTTGAATTGCCGCTCACCTTTTAGGAATAGTGGGTACAAGGGTCCGGACTCAATTAATTCA
>QHBR01000377.1 GCA_003244015.1 Hyphomicrobiales bacterium
AGTTAGAGTCGATCCACTAGACGGCGCGTCTGCATATTTCGATGGCGTGCCATTTGCGTTCGTTTCGGCTCGCTTTCCGCCTCGAATGCTGTTCACCCTTGCGCACGAATGCGGCCATCTCGTCGCACATCACAATCCGACCGAAAGCTTCGCAGTCATCGATGAGACCACGGATGAGGAAGGACCATCGAACCCGAAGAGGACGAACGAAGAGCGTTACGCTAATGCCTTTGCTTCTGCCCTCTTGATGCCACGAGCCAGCGTGGGAATCGCGCGCAAGAAGGTTCGTGAGATGGCGAAGATCACACAGGACGTGGTGGGTGGGTGACCTTGAAATCGGCTACCTCGGAAGAATTTTTGGCGTCAGCTTCTGGGCAGCAGCGCGGCGGTGCGAAGACCTCGAACTTCTGCCACGTGATGGTGCCGCTTCTCTTAACGAGAAGCTAGTGAAGGAATACGACAGCCCCGAGAAACGCGCCGACAGGTGGGTTTGCCACCACGGCAAGAAGTGAGATTTCCGCCAGTGCCTCAGGCTCTTCTGACATCGGCCGTTGAACGAATCCGATCTGGAGAGGTGTCTGTAGGGCGTGCCGCCTCTATCCTCGGTGTGTCGATCGGGGACCTTATGGCAGCGAACGCTCCGACAGCGCATTGAAAAGCATATTCGACGCAAGTGCGATGCTAAACCTCGCCCATGGCGGTGTACTTAGCAGTATTCTTCAAATCCCAAGTCTCGTCGCCCATGTGGGACCCCAGGTGCTGCATGAATGTAGCAGCATCGCCCCAGGCTCGACACTCTTATCGACGCCGGACAATTAATTCTACTCGATGACGATGACTTGCCCGCCGCTAGCTTTCTCGCGCTGCTTGAACACTACGGCCTTGGTGCAGGTGAAACAGAATGCCTTGCTTTCGCAAAATTGGGCGACCATGTCGTTTGCTGCGACGACCGTCGAGCGCGAATGATGATCGCGAATCAACTGGGTCAGAAGCGAGTTATTGCGAGCCTCGGCTTACTTGTTCAGGCTATCCATTACGAGGTGCTTACCATCGAAGTGGTAACTATGTACTTGACGTAGAGGTCTCAATTGTGTATACAGCCCTGGCCGTCTCTCATAATCGAGAGGCTAGCGCGCCCGCAACAGAGATTGAAATCACGTCCGAGATGATCGAGGCGGGGGTCAGTGCGCTCTTACATAGCGATTATCGATATATTGAAGATTGCAGCCCATATCCCGTTGTCAGTCTGGTCTATCGGGCAATGGTATGTGCATCACCGAGCCATAAAGAGCGCTCGCCAGGTGCGCCATAACGTGGGTGAGTACATTGATTGGTTAAGGATTTTCGGAAGCTCAGAGAGGTCTTTAGCTGTCCGTTTGGTATGGGACCAGAGTACAGGGTCTTGGTCTCTGACGTCCCCGAAAAACCGGATTACGGTTCCATGGATTAAATGGTTTCGACCATCGCGGAAGTTGGCGGCGCTTTTCCGTAGAAGATCAATCATCTCAGAAACCTTCTTCCAATCGGCGTTGGAATAGCCTTGTGGACGCGGGCCACGCTTGCTTTTCTTTTCGAGGAAGTTCAGCTTCTTGTCGAGGCTGAGAACGTCTACAAGCTCAGTTGCATCTATTGGATCGTTGATCGCGTAGAAACTGCACAAAATGTCTGTAATGTCCCTTTCTACGATTCCCCAATTCAAGCTTACAACACCTATGGTTTTCAGTTGCTCATTGGTCATCTCTAGATCATATAAAGGTGCGATCATATCTAAACCCCAAGGAAACGTCCGTGGCCGTGAAACAGGGCGAAACCTACAGCGACGAAGAAACCGCGCGCCGCCGCGACGAAGCACTCTTGCGCGCTCTGAACACGCCACCAAAGCGACATTCAGAAATGAAGCTGGGGAAGCTTAAACCGAAAGCTGGCGCGAGTCCGAAAAAGCGGACGTGCTCGCCGAAAGAACGAAAGAATCCGGATAATGTCTAGCGTACACTTTGGGCCAGAGTGGTACCACGACCAAGCTCGGCCGGAAGCCATTCGGGCTGCTGCTGAAATGGAATTATCCCATAGTCTATTGAATTTTGAACGGCCAAAGAAATCAGAAACCCTAGTGGAGACGGCGACGCGGAGACATTTATCAGCCATACATTTTCGGCTAGCCGTAGGACATTTTCGGATGGGACTAAGAAACTTTTTATTCCCATCAAGAAGGAACGCCAGTCGTTTATCGCAGGCTTGGGAATGGTTGCAACAAAAAGCGCGCTGTGCATTATTCTGCTCCACTTTTCTTTCGTAACATTTTGATGCGCCTGGCATGCTGTTTAAGCGTGAAAGGCTTCACGAGACTGTCGATATTGCAACCGCTTTCCTTCGCCGCCAATGACGGCGGTGGCGGCACGTTCCACGTCTGTCATCTTGCGAGTGTTCCACTTGTAATCCCACTCGCTTAAATACCTCGGCAGATGCGCTTCGCTGATCGAATGATGAGTGCCAAATACCGCGCGCTTCATGAGACTGAAACGGCATTCGGCCGTGTTCACGTGAATGAAACCGCCGCCGCGCACATATTCATCGGCAGCGTGGGTCACAGTTTGATGGTTGGCGAATTCCTTGCCGACTTTCTCATAAGACGCCAGTTCGTCGGTCATCAGATGCGACTTGCGGCTAACCGTTGTGACGATCTTTTCGCGTAGCGTTTTGGCCTTCACGTTCGCGACGTGAAATGAGCGGCTCTCGCCGTTGCGCTCGACAAGCGTCATGACGGCGTGTTTTTTCGGTTCCTTCTTCGCATAAGCGCGGTTCTTTGCCTTGCCGCCAAAAAAAGCTTCATCGCTCTCGACAACCTTGCTTTCGCCGCCGATTGGCGACGGGCTGCCAGGCTTCATGCTCTCGCGAATGCGATGGCATAAAAACCAAGAGCTTTTGTATGAAAGGCCCAACATGCGGCTGAGCTGAAGAGCGCTCATACCCTTCTTACTCGCGGCCATCAGATGATAGGCAAGCACCCATTTGTTAAGCGGGATTTTTGAGTCCTCCATAACGGTGCCAACTGTCACCGTGAAGGGCTTATCGCATTCGTTACACCAATGGACGCCAGGACGGGTGCTCTTTCCGGCGAGCTTCGAAATGCGCGTCGGATCAGAGTTGCCACAGTGGCGGCATGTGACGCCATCTGGCCAGTAAAGCCGCTCAAGGTGTTTGCGCGCTTTGGCGGCATCGATAAAAATTGGATTTGTGAGATCGCACATGGGGTTATCCTCGATTGAGACAAAGGATACTCCCATTTTGGTTCTACGTCAAGTACATAGTTGCCATCGAAGTTGCATTTGGAGCTTATGAACAGATGCGACGGCGTGGAGGTTTCCTTCCCGAGATTTCTATCGATGATTTGAAACGAGCACTGGGCACGTTACAAACGTAAGCCATCCGCGTACCTGCGAGAAAATCTCGATCTCACCACATCTCGTATTGGAGATAAGTGGCCAAAGCTTTGAAAGTAATCAAAAAGTTTAGGACTCGCCTTTTTGCGGGCCCACATCGCCCGCGCCGCGCACGGCCGCGCCATCCAACCGCCAACACTACCAATTTTCCGCGCGATCCCACACGTCTCAAGGCCGGGCAACGGCTCAGCGCTTCGAGAACTGGAAGCTCCGGCGGGCTTTCTTCTTGCCGTATTTCTTGCGCTCGACGACGCGCGGGTCGCGGGTCAAGAAACCTTCTTTCTTGAGTACGGGGCGCAGATCCGGCTCGTAATTGACAAGCGCCTTGGCAAGGCCGTGGCGCACGGCGCCCGCCTGGCCGGAAAGGCCGCCGCCCGCCACGCTGACCGTCAAATCATATTGACCGGTGCGCTTTGCGACGCCAAGCGGCTGCTGCAGGATCATCCTGAGCACGGGGCGCGCGAAATAGGAGTCGAGCGCCTTCCCGTTCACCAGGGCTTTGCCGGGACCGGGCTTGATCCAGACCCGCGCGACCGCGTCCTTGCGTTTGCCGGTGGCATAGGCGCGTCCTTGCGGATCGAGCTTTTGCACATAGCGCGGAGCCGGCTCGGAAGCCGGCGCCGCCGCGCCCTTCAAATCCTGAAGCGAAGACAAAGTTTCGGGCATGATCAGACGAGCCTCGCGTTCTTGCAGTTGAGGCTCGCGACATCGAGCGTCACCGGCTGTTGTGCGGCATGGGGATGTTCGGCTCCCTTGTAAACCCGCAGATTGCCGAGCTGCTGGCGGCCGAGCGGACCACGCGGGAGCATCCGTTCCACCGCCTTTTCGACGATGCGTTCAGAAAACCGGCCCTCCAGAATGAATTTGGCCGAACGTTCCTTGATGCCGCCCTGAAAGCCGGTATAGTGATAGTATATTTTCTGCTCGCGCTTGCGGCCGGTCAGAACCACTTTTTCGGCGTTGATCACAATGATGTTGTCGCCATCGTCCAGATGCGGCGTGAACGCCGGTTTGTGCTTGCCGCGTAGCCGCAAGGCGATCAGCGAGGCGAGCCGTCCTACGACGAGCCCCTTGGCGTCGATCAATACCCATTTTTTTTCGATGTCCGCCGCCTTGGCGGAATAAGTCTTGCCGAACATTTGGGGTTCCGTGGCAAACAAGCGCAAGATTGCCCGCAGGGCTTGCGTATTCATTGGCGCTCCTTTTATGCACCGGCTGGCCCCGGGTCAAGGCTTCAATCATGGTGGAAACGATAAACAAACAATGACTTGTCATATGGGTGTTATACTACCGCGATCATGGATACAGCCCTTGCTTTTGAACGTCATCCCCTCGCCGCGCGTTCCGTTTAACAAGGCAGGACCGCAGCCAAAGACAAGGCTACGGCGGATTCTGTCATAGGAAGTTACTTGCGGAGCCGCTCGATCGCCCTTATAGTGGGACCACAGCGATCGGTTCCGGTAACGCCAAGAAGGAGAGCCGCCATGACGCCAATGCAATGGGTTAAAGGGGTGGGAGCTGCCACAGCCATCGGCGTGCTTGTGGGCGTCGTGATCAGTTCCGGGCGCGCACGTGCCGGGGATGACGATCAAGACAGACTGGTCAATACACGGGTGAGCCAGGGATTCAAAATCGCGCCGGTCCCGTTGAATCTCGCCGAGAAAAACAAGGCGCTGGTGGGACTCGGCAGCTATCTGGTCAACGCTCCGGCTCCTGCAATAGTTGCCATTCCATGGGTCCTCCGACCGAATTCACCCCTACTGGAAACCCATACCTTCTTAGTCCTCCCTTTGACGGGCACACGAAAATCAATCCGGCCACCTACCTGGGTGGTGGCAGAGATTTCGGCCCGTTCCCAGGGCCACCTTCTACAGTCCACATCGTTTCCCGCAACCTGACACCGGACAAAACTGGATTGCCCGTGGGGGGCGAACGTTTTCAGAGTTCCGCAATATCATGAGGACTGGCGTGGACCTGGATCACCTCCACCCGACCCTCCCGCCTCCGTTCAACGGTGCGGTTCTTCAAATAATGCCCTGGCCCAATTATCGAAACATGACGAATCATGATCTCCGCGCTATTTACGAATATTTAAGCGCGATTCCGTGTATCGCGGGCCCACCTGCGCCGAGCCCGCTCCATAACGACTGCGGCTGACGCAGCCGAACAGCGCGCTGGAGACGGTCAACCCGGAAAGGCTGTTTCGCATCGTCTCCGAGAGCCCCAGCGGATCAATGAAATTGGCGTCGATCGAGCTCACTGCCCGAAATCACCGCCGGGTCGTAGCCGAACAGTAGTATGACAAACGACCCCGGCGCCTTTCTGCGCGATATTCTCTCGACCGTGAAAACCATCGCTGTCGTTGGCGCGTCGGATAGGGAGACGAGGCCTTCCTACCGCGTTCGCCTATCTTCTTGCGCGCGGCTACCATGTGATCGGCGTCAATCCCAGCCTGGCGGGCAAGAGCGTTCACGGCGCCGCGTTTTTCAAGACTCTGGCGGATGTTCCCGAGCCTATCGACATGGTGGACATTTTCCGCAACTCGACAGCGGCCGGTGGAGTGGTCGATGAGGCGCTCGCGCTCAATCCGAGGCCTTGGATGATCTGGATGCAGCTCGGCGTCCGCGACGATGCGACGGCGGCGAGGGCGCAGGCGCTTGGGACTAAGGTTGTGATGGACCGCTGCCCCAAAATCGAATATCAGCGCCTGGGAATCGGGAATGCGTAGAACGGCCTTCATTCACTGGCTAAGGCGCTTTCGAAAGCGCCTGCGCGTGCGCGACGGCCATCCCCAAAACGATCATGGCAAAGGCCTGATGCAAAAGCCCGGCCCAGAGCGGAACCGCTAAAACAAGTGTCGCGATGCCAATTGCAGCTTGCATGGCGACGAGCCCCGCCACCGCCCATGCGCGCCGGACCGCCCGGCTTCCTGTCGCCACTCGCGATACGTAAAGAGCCTGCGCCAGCGCAAGCGCCAGAAGCGCATAGGCGATCATCCTATGCTGGAACTGGACGAGCAAAATATTGTCGAGGAAATTCCGCCAAAGCGGCGAGAGAAGAGTCAATTTATCGAGAGGCGGCCAAAAATATCCATCGATCAACGGCCATGTGTTGAACGCCTGCCCCGCGCGCAAGCCAGCGACGAGACCGCCGAGCCCGATTTGCAAAAGGACGAGCAAGACCATGCCGCCGGCAAACCACCGCGGCCCCGGCAATCTTCGCTCCGGTATTTGGGCGACGCTTCGCTTAAGTGAAGCGGCGAGCCAAACCAGCGCGGCAAAAGTCACGGAGGCAAGTGACAAATGGATCGCGAGCCGTTCCTGGGCGACTTCGACGCGGTCGGAAAGTCCTGACTTGACCATCCACCAGCCGACTCCCCCTTGCAAGGCGCCGAGCGCCAGGACACCGATAAGTTTTGGCTTGAATCCGGGAGGCAAAAGCCCTTTCGCCCAGAAAAAGATCAGCGGCAGCGCCATGGCCGCGCCAATCAGACGGCCCAAAAGTCTATGACTCCATTCAAAGAAAAAAATGAATTTGAAACCGCTCAATTCCATGTCGGGGAAGAGCTGCGCATATTGCGGTATCTTCTGATAATTCGCGAATTCGGCCAGCCAATCGGCTTGGCTCAGCGGCGGAATGACGCCTGCCAAGGGCTTCCATTCGGTAATGGACAGGCCGGATTCGGTGAGCCTTGTCGCGCCGCCAACGATTACCATCAAGAAGACGAGACCGGCGAGGCTCCAAAGCCAAATCGCGACCACGCGAAGGCGGGCCGGTTGCCAGGCGTCTTTTGCCGCGTGCGATAGTGCGAAATTGGCAGGCGGGTCGCCCATGCGGGTTCCTCGATGCAAATAGGAATGGTTGTGCGCCGACACGAAAGACAGCTATTAGGCGGCGCAGCCCGGCTCAATATCGCCACTGGATGCCGCGCGGTGATAGAAGGTTGCGCCAAGGGCGTAGACCGGCGGCAGATCAATGCCCGGCGGCGTGGCCAGGCCGCTTGCCAAATGGTCGGGCAACAAGTGCGTATGAGGTCCATCGGGCGATTGCCCGCCGGGCAGCGGAATGGGAGTGTAAATCTCCGCGCGCCCCAAAGTCGATTCAACGACCCTTGCCGGGCTGTGCTTCACGATCGTGGCTCCTGCGGCTTGCAAGACATCTGAGAGCGGCAATCCTGACGCTTGGTTCAGCTTGTCCCGCAGTTCAGTCGTGGCAGCACGGACACAGAACCGGAGGTCGCCTCGCCCCAGACCTAGATCGAACCAAGTATCGTTTCGACACTCGGGGTGGATCGCGCCCTTGTCGCGGCCAAGCGGCGTGAGAGTCGTTGCAACCGGCAAAGTGGCCCTCGCCTTGAGGACGACGAGAAAAATGGCCCAATTGCTATGACGCGTGTGATCGGCTCGCAGTCGCAGTGCTCTAACTTGTTCGCCAATTGTCAGTTGCAGCGCGCCACGACCAGAGATCGCGGTAATTGTCTCGCCAGTTACGGAAACGTCGCATGGTTCGTCATGACGGCAAATGAATTCAGCGGTCGCGCCGTAGCATCCAAGCGCCCAGGTG
Organism: Hyphomicrobiales bacterium; assembly: GCA_003244015.1. Taxonomy (GTDB): domain Bacteria; phylum Pseudomonadota; class Alphaproteobacteria; order Rhizobiales; family Beijerinckiaceae; genus Methylocapsa. The sequence goes on from QHBR01000377.1 coordinate 8,004, forward strand.
CCGGATTTCCGGCCCAGGCTTTCAGCGACGAACTCCGCAATCCGGCCATGCGACCAGGGCAGGCGGGTAATCGAAATGCCCAACGCGTCGATGCGCTCCGGCAGGACGGCCCAGATCGCGCTACGGCGCACATCACCGGCCGAAGGCCATTCGGCGATCTCATCGCCTGTGCGGCCGCATCCAAGACAAAAGCCCAAGGCGCCGTCCATCGTGCAGATACCGGTACAGGGGCTTGGGATGGACTTTGTCTGAATGTTCATTCGCTCTGCTGACGCTTGCGACCGAATAAGCACGCTCACTTCGTCGCCGGCAAGGTGAAGCCATAAACGCCAGCGGGGAGGATGTCCATGCGCGGCATGCCGCAACCGGAAAATGGAGGCAAAATGCGTCGGGGCACCCGCGAATTCACCGGCACGAGCGGGATAATCGGATTTGTGCCAGTCTATGCGCTCGTCGCCATGGCGCTCGCGCAGACGCGTCCGCTGCAGCACGCGCCTGGACTCGTTCAGGCGCTTTGCTATGCGCCCTCGCATGGACTGGATATTGCCCCTCATGCCGCTGATCAGATGGATGGAAAAACCCGATCAAGGAACGTGACTTCGTCTGTCCGTTTCGTCATCAAGCCGCGTCCAACCCGAGGCTCCGCGGCGACTCAGCGGGCAAACCAATGAGCAAAACCTCGCGCGCGCCGCTTTCGATTAATTGCCGTTCGGCTTCGAATACGGCGCCGCCGCGCGGCTCTCCCTGCGCCGCCAACAGGACGACATCGGCTTTCGCGGCGAGGGTTCCGGCGATGCCGTTCCGGTCGAGAGGCGGCGCGATCGTCACGATGAAATCATAGATCCCGGCCAAGGCATCGAGCATATTTGCGAATTCGTGAAGATCCAGCTCGCCGTCGCGGCCAACCGGCAGAAAATGAAGCCGCGAGGCCGGATCGCGGCGAATGACTTCGGCGAAAGAGGCCGTTCCGGCAAGAAGATCGCCGAGCGTGGGTTCAGGCCCCGGCGGATCGCCATGCGATGCACCGGCGGTGGAACTCTCTAAATCCAATAGAGTGGACTCGTCGAGGCCAATGACGATCGACCGTCCTTCGCGGGCGAAACTGCGGGCGAGATCGAGCATCATGCAAGACGCCGCGCCAGTTGCCTGGAGGCTCGTCGCGACGATCCGTGTGCCCCGCCAGATGCCTTGTGGACCGCGCGCGGGCATCGCCAGGATGCGCGTCACGATCTTTGTCATGGCTTGCCCATTGTCGGGGTCATCGCCGCCGGTTCCCCTCTCTATTGCCGGCGGCGGGTCTAGTTTCGGGGTTAATCGCGGACTTAGCCCAGCCACATCCTTGAAGCGGGCGAAAACGCGAACCTGTCCGAGCACGCGGGGCTGCTCGAGAGGCTCCTCCGCGCGGCGAGGCAAGCGCCCGCGCGGCAGCGCGATCGACACAAATGCGCCAAAAGCTACGACAAGCATCGCGGCGCCCGACAAGACCAGCAAGGCCTCTCTTGGATAAAGCGGATGTTGCGGCGCGACCGCGCGCGAAACGATCCGCGCGTCGGTGACGCGCGGCAGATCGGCGGCATGCTTGGCGCCGGCGCGCATTTCGAGATAGAGTTCGGCGATGCGATTGGCGGCGTTCGCGGCAAGTTCGCGATCCTCGGACTGAAATGCGATCGTGACGAGGCCGCTCTTGCCCGGCCCGCTCACCCGCAGGCGGTCCTGATAGGCTTCGAGGACTCGGTCCTCTTGGCTTTTTCGCGCCGGATCGCGCATGATGCCGAGATAGATTAGGGCGCGGAAACCAGGTCCCATGCCGCTCGGCGCCGGATCGAATTCCGGATTGTCTTCGATGCCGAGATCCTTGATCGCCAGGCGGGCGAGATCGCGCGACGCGATGAGCTGCGCCTGGCTAGCGGCGGCGCCAAATCCAGCCGCGGCGTCCAAAAGGGCAACGCTCGAACGCAAGCCGATCAACCCCGCCTGCCGGGGGCCGATCAGAACCTGCGTCCGGGCGCTATATCGCGGCGGTTGAAGGCAAAGCACGGCGCCGATGAGAACCAGAGCGGCAAGCGGCAACCCAATCAACCACCGTTTCCTTGCGGCGGCCGCTTCGAAAACCAAGCCAAGATCAAACTCGCGGGTACGCGTTGTGCGCAGCGCGTCCCACTCCTGCCAATCCATAAGCCGACTCCACGAACCAAACGGCGCGATAAGACGCCGTTATGGTTTCAGCGAAGTTAACTTTTGGAATTGCACACGGCCATCCATGGGATAAACCCAAGGTGGGCCGGTCAAAAAGGTCTTGCCAACATAGAGAACTTCGCCGGCGGCGGCGATCATCCTGTAGACGCCTGGTCCGGCCGGAGCATGTTCCCGGAAGCGGCAGATGGTGGCGGCGCTGTGAATCGGCGTGGAATAA
>QHBR01000221.1 GCA_003244015.1 Hyphomicrobiales bacterium
GTTAATCAGGTCTTAACCCTAGTTGGCCATCTTCCAATTAATGCGATGTCACCCAATTTCCCGCTGGATCGAACTGTGAAGCTCGGCCGCTCCAACCCGGTATTCACGCTCCCCACCCCAAGAGCTCTCGTGGCCTAGCGAACCAGCTGCAGTGGCGGTCCGTCGCGCCGGCCACCTTTTGGATCGAAGTTGTAAAAGCTCGGGATTTCCTCAGCTCGCATATGCAGCAGCGCTTCGAGATCTTTCATTCCATAACCTAGTGCCTCGATGTGGAGCTTAAGTATCGCGCCAATCGTGGATGGCTTCTCACTTGGAAAATCGAGCTCGGGTGGCTCGCGAAGTCGCATCCTGCGTGCGCTAAACTGCTGCCACAGGTAGCGCTCCTGGTTCGTCGAGACGAAGCCAAGTGATCGAGCACGCATAAGGAGCGATTGCATCGCCACCTTCCACTCCGGCTTGAGGGAAGCGAGAAGCGCCAAATTCACTCGGCGGCCCACGAAATGAGCGCGGATGTCACTCGCTGGGATCAGCAGCGCACCGGCAAATACATTCGCTTCGTCTTCCATTGTCGGTGATGGAAAGCGATGCATAACGAGATGTGCGATCTCATGCGCAAGTGTAAAGCGCTGCCGATCGGCAGGCTGTTCCTCGTTAAGTACGATGAGCGGAAGCGTGCCTGGGATGAAGCCGTCCGGCAGCGCTCTTTCCTCGCGCCGAATGTCCCTAGAGCCGCAAAACCCTGCAATTTCAGTCACATTTGACATTAATTTATTCTTATGCTATAGTTCTAGCTAGAGGCAATTGCCTCCGTGTCCTAGACCAGCCGGAAATGCCCATGCGCGCCTCTTGTCCGCCCTTACAATGGCCCCCGCCGCCCTACGGCGGCTACCACACCCTCTCAACTCCGTCCTCCGCCAGGCCCCCACCGGGGCCTTTCTCATTTCTGGGAGTACGTTCCATGCCTAACTCAAAAAATGGCGCGAAATCCGCCGAAAAAATTCCTGCCCTCATAGTCGTTGGCCGGATACACGGCTCCAACGTCAATCAAGCTGCGGTCTTTCTCAAAAAAGATGCCGAAGCGGCGAAGAAGGCGGCTTTGGACGCCGGGCTGTCTTCCCTGGAACCGGCAGCGGCGCCAAATCCGAGACCGCATCGACGACGATTTCCGCCGATCTCTGGCGGCAACTTAAGCCAGGGGCGCTGGTTCTTGCGGCGGGCTTTGATAAGAACGACAATTTGGACGGCTGGTGGGAAGCGATCATCGTCCGCGTCGACGATGGTGAATTCCTCGTCCGTTGGCGCGGTTACCCCAACGAGCCCAGGTCCAGCCGCAGCCAGGAATATATTGCCCTACTTCACCCGAAAATCACTGGCGTTTGATTCGAGCGGATACGAGCGCAACCACCACGGACGATGCTTTAGGGCGAACGATGCCGCTGCCGATTGAAATCTAATCGAGAGCCGATCTGAGCTAATTTCGCGGCTGGGCTACAAAAACATTTCGCGCGGTTTGCGCAGTCTCTCGCGTTTCTGCGCTGGCGACCTCGACAGGCACTCCAATCTCGTTGCAAAGCTTCCCGGCGTTCTGGAGTTGGAAGTCAAGGCAGTTGAGAAGGCCATCGCGGAAAGCAGCCAGGAGATCGAGAAGCGGCGCAAGCTCTGGAGAGGGTGCCATTACCGTAACCCAGTTTTAGCCGCGTCGCGAGAACACCTGAAATTGGATGACAAGAAACTCAAAGCGGCGACCCTACTCGCAATGCGAGGAGATGCGCAGGATCTGGAAATGCTATCGGCGTCTCCCGCCTGTGCTGGAAGGCGCAGAATGTTCGCGCCTGGAAAGCGGGAGATGTCGCACTCGCGCCGCGGATGAGGCTGGCGCGGGCTGCGCCCCAGGCATACGAGTTCATGAGTATTTCCTTTTAGAGGAAATACCTTTTGCGGCTGGAATATAGCGCCGCGAACGGAATTATTTACGAACTATCCGCAGGGATGGAATCAGAAGCGCCGCGAGTTGGCGAGGTTCTCAGGAGCGTCCTAGTAGCCGGCTATCAAGGTAAAAATGCCATTTTCCGTTCTGCGCGTGACAAGGGTACCGTGAACGCGCGCCGCCGGCCCGCGCTTTTCAGGAGCCCGCCATGCAAAGAAGTTTCAATATCCTGTTTTTGCTATGTGCGCTCGCGGGCCATGCTGAAGCGGAGCCCGTATCCAACTACAACATCATCGCCAGACTGACTCAAGCTCCCGGAAATATCACCGCCACCGGAGCCGGCCGAATCATCATGAGTCAGCATCAGTTCTACGAACCACAATATTCGGTGGTCGAGCGCCACGCCGATAATTCACTCACGCCATTTCCCAACAAAGAGCTGAACGACAGGACAAGCCCTTCTGACCTGAAGCTCGACTCGGTCCTGGGCATTCGCACCGACGTCAACGGAGTCGTCTGGATGCTCGATGACGGAATGCGGAGCGGCGTCACGCCGAAACTTGTAGGCTGGGATACGAAAGCCGACAGGTTGCACCGTGTCATCTATTTGCCCGTCCCAATCGCCCCAAGGACGCCTTCGTCAATGATTTTACGGTCGATAGCAGACACAACCGCATCTTCATCGTTGATCCGGCAGGCGGCGCGAATGCAGCGTCAGACCTACGAGGCATGCGACTTCAAGCCGCCATATCCCACCTGGCCGTTCACGCTAGCCGCATTCGAAACTGCAATTGGATTCTCGCCGCGCCAGCTTCTTAAGGCATGCGAAGCGTATCGTCAGCGTTGCGCAGACATAGGAAAGGTCAGTGAATGTGTGACGTTCGCCTTAAATGAACGGGGGACAGAAGCAGACAATACGCCGGGGAAAGGACTTGACGAGGTTTTTGCGCGCGAACTGACTGCTGCTATAGTCAGCGGGCTAAAGGATGCCGAAAACGAAGATCGGCTGCGCGAGCTTTTTGAGAGGACGCTGTGGCTCTTCGAGAAACACCTGGATCTTCCGGATGACATCGACGTCGAAGTTCAATCCGATCTGCGCGCGCGGAAGCCCTTGTTCGACACACCCCTCTCTTCAAGACAACAGGCTTGTGTCCGCCGCCGTTCTCGTCCTTGTCGTCGCCGACAACGCAGCGCGGGGCTCAAGGCGAGTCAGAAACTGGTCATGCAGGGCTGGTTCCACCCAACACAAACCAGCTCAACACGCCGCGCCTGATTCCGATAGGCCGACGCTTCGTGCGCGGCGCGCTCGGCGATCTCGTCACGCTTGCAGTCGAGCTGCTCCCGCGCCATGTCGCGATCCTCGCTGGCCCAGGCTCGGGCAAGACCGTGCTCCTGCGTCGGATCGTTGAGGAGGCCGCGCTACTCGGAATTCCATCAATCGTGCTCGACATCAATAATGATCTCGCAAGACTTGGCGATCGCTGGCCGGCACGGCCGGATGGATTCAGCGATGATGATGAGGCAAAAACTGTAGCCTATCATAATCGCGCCGACGTGGTCATCTGGACGCCGGGCGTAAGAAGCGGCAACCCGGTCTCGCTGAATCTGCTTCCCAACTTTGCGGCGATCGGGGAAGACCCTGACGAGCGCGAACAGGCAGTCGAGATGGCCCGGGCCACCATATCTCGGCGGAGCAGGCCAGAAGGCGCTTCTCAAACAGGGCCTCCTCGCCGACGCCCTCCGGATGTTCGCGAATGGCGGCGGTGGCATACTCGACGATTTGATTGGCTTCCTGTCGAATCCTCCCGAAAATGTTAGCGAAATCGGCAATGCGCCGAAGCTTGCCGAGGAAATCGCAAACCAGCTTCTCGCCGTCATCGCTACAAACCCATTGCTAAAGTCGGCTGGGCCGACCCTCGATCCAAAGCGACTCTTCCACGGCTCCGATGGCAAAATACGGGTTTCGGTCATCAACCTCGCGGGACTCGGGAGCGGCGACGCCCAGCAGTCCTTTGTGAACCAGCTGCAGATGACGCTCTTCACGTGGATTAAACAGAATCCGAGTTCGACCGGTCGCCTTTACGTGCTTGATGAGGCGCAAAACTTCGCTCCTTCCCAGGTGGGAACCGCGTGCAAGGGGAGTGCGCTATCGCTTGTAAGAGTCTTATTGATATTGCCGAGACCAACCAAAACAGCACAATGGCGCAAAGCGGTCGTAACCAGAGGACCCCTGCACCCGTTGCGAACATGACCTCTGGCTGCGGCCACAGTCTGGCATGCCCGCGTTACGTTGGAGCACCACGCCGCAGTCACCCGGACAACATGTCCGTCACTGGGGTATGAGCGGAAACCATATACTCGCGGCGAGTTTTTCTCTCTTTGACCGAAGCGGTCGAAACGCCACCCACAATTGATCCCGCAAAGGCGAAAATCTTCGAGCTCATGTTCGGCACGCCCAGGCGGTTGGCGACTGCTCCGACCCACGCGACGCCGTCAGGCGCGGGCGCCGAATATGAATTACACCGGTTTCTTGCGGGCTCTCTGTACGACCTCGTCCGCCGTCGGAGGGTTCGGAGGATGCCAGCTCAGGCACAGCGGCGTGCGGACCTTGATAGGCCGGCTGAAGCCCTCCGTCGAAAAATAGAACTCGCCTGTGGTCAACCGGCCGAGGTCCTCCGCTGCGCCGCCTTTTGCCGCCATCAGCTCTCGCGTCGCCTGGATCGTCGCAGGCGAGCTCATCCGGCCATAAACGTGGGTCGTGCAGTTTGACACGATAGCGTTGTCCATACCCTTCGGGAGCTGGGTCGCGAAGATCATGCCAAGCCCATATTTCCGCGCCTGCGCCAGTTTGGAAGCCAGTTTCTTCAAACGTTCTGAGAATTTTGCGTTGTTCTTGGAATCGTACACATGCTCGAACATGCCATAACCGACGTTCGGACACGGTATATCAATTAGGCGATCGCAATAGGCTCGATGAGGGACATCGTCCTTTTCGTTCCCAAATTTACCTGCTTCAAGCATCTGGAGCACGGACAAATTAGAGGTGCTAAGAACAGGCATGTTCCAAACGCCCCTAGGGCCATCATCTGTCATTCGGCCTTTTACCGTCTGCGAATCGAGCCGCATAATGGCTTTGCGGAAATCGACTCGCTTACCCGCACTGTCCTTGTCGCCGGCAACACCCGTCTCATCAAGGAAAAGGATCGTATGGTTGTAGCCTTTACAGATGAATTCCAGGTTGTTGGTCGTCGTGTTCCAATTGGTCCCAAATCCATACTTCATTCCTAGGAGGGGGTCCCAGCCCCATGTCGAGGTGCAAACTGCAGCAATCGCACCCTTTCCAGAGCTAGGGTCTGCCTTAAACTGAAAGGCAACAAATTCGCGGGGCCAGATGGCGGAAACTGGACCCACGAAATTCAACGCAAAAGCAAACAACATCCGGGTATTGCCAACCGCATATCCGGCGAGTTCTAGCCAGCCTTTTGGGGTTCCCGAGGTCTTGTATTTCGAAATAATATCGGTCGGAATATCGTTCAGACATATTTCCACCTTATCCGGTAAGGCTGGAATCGTGCAATCTGGTAATATGAAACAATCGTCGAAAAGACCAATCTCCTCAGCCACTCTAAACAAGGGCATGTTGGGTTTGTAATTTTGGATATCCGTAAGCAAGTCACCCTGCGCTTTCGCAGTGACAAGACGTGCTCCTTGGTCGCTCAATTTTTTAAAAACACCATTCTTGTTGGATATGAGATCATGGTGAGAAACGAGGACAGGTTTTTTACCCCCCATGACGGACAATTTTATAAATCGACGACCGTGATTGCTCTTCCCCTCTCCAAGAATTTGAATAGAGCCCTTCGGAGGAATTGGTTTTTGGTGAGTGATTTTTGCAGCACTGGTTTTGTTGGGTGCATTTTACGGGAGGCATGGTGGATGTCCTTTCGTCACATAAAATCAAATGCACAATTAAGAAGGAGCCCAGTGTCTCACTTTATAAACGGAATTTTATCCTGACGAGATTGGTTCAAAAGCACGGGGGATTTTGTCCTGACGAGAAGGGCTTAAAAACGCAGTTAGGGCATTGTTCATGGCCTATACGTGTCAACAAACCGTGTCTTTGGAGGATTGTATTGGTAACGCTGGACATTTCCCTACAAGGCGATACCGCAAAATTGGCGGGGGGTACCATAACCACGTAGGCAGGTAGGCATGGTAGGCGCAATTTCGAGATTATGAATCAGCGAATCGTCGAGCGGAATCCCGTTCAAGTGTTAATTTGGTGCACGTGAGAGCGGCGAGCTTTTTTCGCTTTCGGCACCTCTAGAAAAAAATGTCCGTGGCGCCTTCTGACTCCAAAGCAAAAGGTGAAATCAGGAAAATCGTGGCCACATACCCAAGACGCCAATTCGCAGAGCTGATCCTTCTTGAGGGGCACGGCGTGCGCAGGGTTGTTTCCATGGGGTGTACCCGGGCGATGATAAGTGTGGAATTTCTGTAGATAGGACAATTGCTTTTTGGGGTCCTTGACCGGCGTGCGGCGCAACGGATCATGGATCTCGTACTTCGACATGCGCTTTTCGAGATACTCCCAGGCTTGCTCCGAAGCGCCGAGAGAAAGCATATGGAGATGCAAAAGCCAATCATTTGTCTAGTGGCGATAGGTGACCTCGGTACCTCCGATGATGATTGCCCCGACAAAACCGCAGCGCTGCAGTTGCTTTCGAAACTTGGAATGAGCGGTTCTGAGTGATGCGTCTTTAAGATTTCCAGCCTTGTACACTCCCAGATAAGCGGTCGCAGTCTGTGCCTCGGTGGGGTTCTCCGTGTAAATTCGAAGGACTTCGCTGATGAAGAAACGACGGTAGAGGCGGCCACAGCTAGTGGATCGACTCTAACTT
>QHBR01000323.1 GCA_003244015.1 Hyphomicrobiales bacterium
GAATATTTTTCGAGGTGCCCACCAGTTCTTCCTTGATGGTGGAAAGCTGGATCTGCTCATCGACGAGTGTGACGACTTGACGATGAAAATTCTCATGCGACGGCGTGCCAGCGAGCTTGGAATCCCCGTGGTGATGGACACCAGCGACCGTGGGATGATCGACATCGAGCGTTTTGATCTTCACCCCGACCTGCCGATTTTTCATGGCTTGATTGAAGATTTGGATCCGGACAAGTTGCGCGGCCTCTCTAACGAGGACAAAGTTCCCTATGTTTTGAAGATCGTTGGAGAGAAGACCTTTTCAAGCCGGAAGATAGCCTCATTAATGGAAATCGGCCAGACGATCAAGACCTGGCCGCAACTTGCGTCCTCGGTGGTCTTAGGCGGCGGCATCACGACGGATGTGGGTCGGCGGATCCTGCTCGGCCAGCTGTGTTGTTCCGGCCGGTATTTTGTCGATCTCGACCAGCTGATTTCAGATTAAAAATGAAGATGATGGAAGTCGCAACACCGACCGTCACCGCGGCAGTCTTCAAGGCCTCGCCGCGTCGCGACGGGCTGGCCTCATTCGACAAGGGCGCCTGGCGCATGCTGCCCGACATGATCGCCCTGGTTCATCAAGGCGAAATGCTCATCCCGGCTGGTCCCACCGCCACCTTCCGCGGAATGATGGGAGGAAGCAGCGGCGTCGCCCGCACGGTGCATGGCCACCATTTGTTGGCGAGCCATTTGCCGACAGCGGTCTCATTGCCGTGTTGATCGACATCAGAGAGTTACACGATCGACCTTCTTAAACGGATGCCGGCATCTCGTGCATCATGGGGTCGGCGTTGTGGATTGAATCCACACCGAATCTCGGGTGCAGCCACAGCTGAAGCAAGGACCATGGTACATGGCAGATGACGTCACCATAAAATTTACCGCCGACGTTTCCGGCTTGCAACAAGGGATGCAGCAAGCGACGAGCGCGGTGGAAACAACGACGAGCGCGTTGCGCAGCGGCGCCGCGCAGATCAACGCCAGCTTCGCTTCGCTGTCGCAAGCCTATGGGAGCGCCGCGGCGAAGAAGATCGCAACGGTGCAGACGTCGAGCGAGACTGAACTCGCGATCGCGCGGCAAAATGAGCAAGCACGATATGATATTGCCTTAAACGGCGTGAAAGGGCAGGTCTCGCTCGTCAAGGAACAGGCCCAGACGGGCCAGATCTCGCGCCAACAAGAGCTCTCCAGCCTCCTCGCGCTTGAGACACAGCGTGAAGACATCGAGCGTCAGCACCTCCAATTCCTGGAGAGCACTTATCAACAAGGGACCGTTGCCTATGCGGCCGTTCAGCGTCGGATCGAGGAACTTGCCAGCCAATCCGCGCTCAGGAGGCAAGAAATCGAGCGCAATGTCAACCAGCAGATCTCTGCTGACTACAGACGCAGCTTCGAGCAGATTGGTTCGAGCGTGTCTTCCTCGATCACCGGCATTATCACGGGGCATTTGAGGCTTCGCGACGCGGCACGGAATATCCTCTTGCAGATCATCCAAAGCTTCATTCAGGCCAGGGTGAAAACGGTCGCCGATTGGCTCGCGGGCGTCGCGTCGCAAACCGCAGCGACTACCGCTGGGCAAACCACCGAAACCACCGCTGTCACGGCAGGCGTCGCAGCGCGCACCGCCGCGCAGAGCGCGGGTAATGCTGCAAGCGCCGCCGGGTCCATCGGGGCGATTCTGAAAAGCATCGCGGCATCCGCCGGGGAAACATTCGCGGGATATTCGGGTTTCTCTCGCCGGTTCTTGGCCCCGCCGCCGCCGGCCCCGCTGCCGCTGGCGAGGCTACGGTCCTGGCGGTGGGGTCTGGCCTCGCGTCCTTCGCGCAGGGCGCATGGAGCCTGCCAAGCGACATGATCGCCCAGGTACATGCCGGCGAGATGGTCGTGCCATCTGGCCCCGCCGCCGCCTTCCGGAGCCTGGCGGAAAACGGCGCAGGCGCCGGCAACACGATCCACGTCCATCATGCTGTGAATTTCAATGTGTCGGCGATGGATTCGCAAAGCGTGCGGCAATTCTTCAAGGATCATGGGCGCACCATCATGCGCACGCTGAACGAGAGTGTGCGCACCGGCTCGCATATTGGCCTATCGAAGCTTGGCGCGACTTGATTTCGTCGGCGGCGTGTCATTGTCCTTAATATCGTGTGATGGGCTGTCCGGCCTCCAATTGTTTTACGTGTCGGGCTTCAGTTAGGCGGTGTCTTTCCTTGACCACCTGCAATAACTTCATTCCGGCGGCCGGCGTGCCACCGGCTATCTCGTTGGGGCTGCTCAACGTCTCCGCGATTCAGAACGCTATCGGTATCGACGGGGTGACGGTCAACGCCTGGACTGTGGCGCAGGTCGCCTCCGGCATTCCAAAGCTTGTCCTAACGATCCCACAAGCCGGGACTGGCACAACTTGGTACGCCTCGGTATATGTGCAAGCCATCGGCGCGCTGCCGGCGGCCTATCCTGGACTAACCTTTAGCTCCGACAATCAGAGCGACGGCGGCCCCATCGGCTTTTCGGTTGTTCTCAACGAACTCATCGGCGCCGCCACTTCCTCGGCGGCGAGCGGAAACTTTGGGGTCGTCACGCTCGCCGTTGGCGCTTTCATCTTTTACCAGATGTGGGTGTCTCTCACCGATACCGCGAGTTCGACCGAGCTGACCGTCGAGCTGTATCTGACAAGTTATGGCGCCCTCGCCGCCACGCCACAATTATTAGGCACGATCGCATCATCCGCGATCTTCACCGATATCATCGTTTCGACCACGTACCCGTGAGGCGAAACGACACAATGGAAAAACTTCCAGAACTGCTTTTCCTTTTCGGATCGCTTTTGTTCACGGTCGGATCGTTCATGATGTGGATATGGTAACAATGCTGTATATAGTCTTGATCGCGCTCGTGGTGGGCTGGTTGTTCGGCGCGATGCGCGACAGTTACGAGTTCGACGGCGCCGAAATGATGCGAGAGGTCTTTCATTGCAAGCGGGCGCTTCGCGGGGGCTTCGCTTCATTCATGGTCTTCGAGATTGTCAAGCACTGGGCGTGAGCCGTGGGCTACGTCAACGGTGTCAATCTTCTTCCATCCACCGGCGAGTTCACTTACGGAACGACGGACAGGACAGGCCAACGCGTCAACGAGCCGTCAGCCGTCTCGGTCAACACCTATGCCGGTCAATCGGCGCATAGGACAGACCTCGATCTCGCGATCGACCAGCTCATCGCCGCCTTTCCGGCATGCACAACGGTCGCCGTCGTCTGCGCCTGGTTCGGCAATTCCACCTCTGTTAGGTCGTGTCAAATTTATCCGAGCACGACCTATCTCAACAACAACACTATCATCAACCCCGCCACCGGCATGCCATGGCCGATGCTCGCGCATTCCTTCTATTTTTGGAACGGATCGGCCTATGCCCCGGACCAATGGCGCGTCTCCGGCCTAAACGAAACGTCCGCCGGCCTCATTCCGATCTCGCAAACCGGAACCTCATTCACCTATGGCGGCACGCCGTCCGATCAATCGATCGTCGAGTGCATCGTCGATTTGAAGGCGCGCGGGTTGCGCGTCGTCTTCTATCCGTTCATTTTGATGGACGCGCCTGGCAAGCCATGGCGCGGGCGCATCTCCTATTTTTCGCCCGATGTTTCGGCCGCCGCGGCGAGCGCGGTGACGGCATTTCTAGGCTCGGCCGCAACATCGCAATTCACGCGCGATAATGTCAACAAGACGGTTTCATACTCCGGCTCGCCGACGGACTTCACCTATAGAAGGATGATCCTCCATTATGCGAATCTTTGTATCGTTGCTGGCGGCGTTGATCTATTTCTTATTGGCTCTGAGTTTCGTGGTCTGGAAACGATTCGGGGGCCTTCCTGGACCGTGTCCGGCGGAGGCCCGCCGGCGAGCTGGGACTACCCATTCGTCACGGCGTTAGTTAGTCACTCTCGCCGCCGATGTGCGAAGTGTTTTCGATACGGCCGGGTTTACCAAGGACACGACGAATCTTCACAACCTGATTTCGTACGCGGCCGACTGGTCGGATTGGATGGGAACCAATCACGATAACGCCAACCCCGCGACGGGCGTTCCAACCGGCGCTCAGTGGCCGCATCTCGACAAGCTCTGGTCGAGCGCGAATATCGACCTCGTGTGTTTCGACAATTACCTGCCCTATCCGATTGGACGACCGGAACCGGCGGCATCGACGTTCTGAATTGGGCGGCCCCTAACCCAAATGACACATTCCTAGATTACGAGCTGGTCTCCGGCACAGTCGCCTCATCGCTCGATTGGGGATTGGTCTCCGATCCCGTCGCGAGCAAGGTCGATTACGGGCTCGCGTCCGCGCCCAGCTCGTGGCCGCCGCCATCATCGACGATGAGCAATCTTGGGCTGGCTGGTACGCCGGCGCTCAACTCGAAAGCTTATCTGAAAGCGAATATCGAGGGCGGCGAGAGATTCGATTGGTTCTATTTCAACTCGAACAATCGCGAGCGCGGGCTCGATCCGCGCGGGTCAGATCTGCAAGTTTCGGGGCCAGGATTTCCGGCTGACGATAGGGTCGCGCAAAGCAGGAATCCATTCTTCGCGCAACAGCAAATCCTTGGCCACAAGCAACTGCGCTGGTGGTGGAACAACACTCATCAATTGCTCTACGACGATGGGCTCGGCGGCGGTCTGCTCCCGCACGGAAACGCGACCGGCTGGACCGCCAACGCGAAATCGATCGTGTTCACGGAATATGGCTATCCGGCGTGCGATAAATGCACGAGCCAGCCGAACGTGTTTTTCGGGGCTGGTTCAAGCGAGAGCGGAACGCCTTACTGGTCGATTTGGGATTCCGCTGATGGCGGCGGCTATCTGCCGCGTGCGAATCAAAATCTCTCGCTGCTCGCATTGCAAGCGATCTACGAATATTGGTTCGCCGACGGTCACAACGTGGTTGCACCAAGCGGCCTGAAAATGATCCAACCGGCGTTTTGCTCGGTCTGGAACTGGGACGCCAGGCCTTTCCCTACGTTCCCCAATCTTGTCAGCGTTTGGGGCGACGCGGGCAATTGGCAGGCGGGCAATTGGCTCAACGGAAAGGGGCCGTTTCTTGTTCCGCCTGTTCCCGATCCGCCCGCAGGAGTGCCCGTGCCATTCACTTTCCCGGCCCTTCCAGGGCTTGCTTTTTCGGTCCACAAGAAGCCATCGTTCTCGACGCGTGTGGCATCGCATGTGTCGGGCCGCGAAGTGCGGTGCCATTTTACGCCGTCACATTGTACGAGTTCGAGCTGACCATCGATGGCCTCGATTCCGCCGGTGCCTTTCCTGGCCTTGGCGTCAATTCCCTGCAAGCGCTCATGGGGCTCTATCTTCAATGCCAAGGGCAGGCCGGGACGTTCCTCTACGTCGATCCAACGGACAACACGCAAGCCGCCTTCATCTCCACGACCCCGGCGACCGGCGACGGCGTCAATACCGTCTTCGCCCTCAATCGGACCCTTGGCATCGGCGCGAACATCGAAACCGAGCCGGTGTCGTGGATTACCGGAACGCCGGTGGTGCATGATAACGGGGTCGCGGCCGGGGCCTTCGCGGTCAACGCTGGCAACACGATCACCTTCACGACCGCGCCCGCGAGCGGCCACGCGATTACGGCGACCTGCGCCTACGCCTTCAACTGCCGGTTCCTTGACGATCAGATGGATTTTGAGGAAATTATGAATGGGCTTTGGCAGGTTCAATCATTGAAATTTAGGAGCGTTAGGCCGTGAGCGAGGTAATGTCCTCGTACTGGAAACGTAAGACCATTAATAAAATACGCCTTTCCATGCGCTGTTTCAGATGCGGATTTCGTATTCTCCAAGGTCGCATGAGATCGGCGAGGATCGAAGCATATGAAATTTTCGATCCTTTGGAAGTCATTAGGAATCCATGAAGAAGCCGACGCCAGTTTGACTATTTCCCGCGCGTCAGCGAAATGGGGATTCAGTTTAGGGGCTGCCTGACGCGACCTCGGCCTACCGCGCGCTGAGGCGCCGGCGCCAGATGGCGCGCGGAAAAGGTCGGATAATCAGTTTGCAACTGATTTTTGCTGTTGCGTTGGGTAACAAGCCTTAATGGATGCCGCTGGAACGGGCGCGGCGAATCCTCGCGGAAATGCCATGAGAGCCGCGACAACCTTACTTAATCAACCAACGGAGAATCACATGACATTCGGTGAAGCAATCGAAGCGTTGAAAATCGGCGACAGCGTTGCCCGTAAGAACTGGAAGTGTCCATCTACGTGGCTTAGAGTCTGTCCGGTGACTT